>JACDAU010000515.1 GCA_013695265.1 Chloroflexia bacterium | reverse complement strand
GACCGTGTTATAATCTTCGCACTCACACCGGTCCGGGTTGGGGTCGAAGCAAAGGAGAAGAACGGTCGTGACGGAGCAGAAAAGCGACAGCACCATCGAGAGCCTGATGAGCGAGGATCGCGTGTTCCCGCCCTCCGAGGCGTTCCGCGCGCAGGCAAACGTCTCGTCGGCGGATATCTACGAGGAGGCGGAACGCGACCTCGAAGGATATTGGGCGAAGCAGGCGGAAAAGCTGGACTGGTTCCAGCCGTACGACACGGTGCTGGAGTGGAACGCCCCGTACGCAAAATGGTTCGTCGGCGGCAAGCTCAACATCTCATACAACTGCCTTGATCGCCACGTACAAAACGGGGGCGGTGAGAAGGTCGCGTACTATTGGGAGGCGGAGGACGGCGAACGGCGGGAGATCTCCTTCGCCAAGTTACTGGAAGATGTTTGCCGATGCGCGAATGCGCTCAAGGAGCTCGGCGTCCGCAAGGGCGACCGGGTCGCGATTTATCTCCCGATGATTCCGGAGTTGCCCGTCGCGATGCTTGCCTGCGCGCGGCTCGGTGCGCCACACAACGTGGTCTTTGGCGGCTTCTCGGCGGAGTCGCTCGCTGGCCGCATCAATGACTCCGAGGCGAAGCTCCTGATCACGGCGGACGGTGGCATCCGCAAAGGGGCCATCGTCCCGCTGAAGGCAAACGCCGACGAGGCGTTGGAGAGCACGCCGAGCATTGAGCATGTGTTGCTTGTCCAGCGCACCGGCGAGGATGTGCCAGTAGTAGAAGGACGCGATATCTGGTGGCATGACATGGTGCCGCAGCAACAAGCCGAGTGCGAGCCGGAGCAGCTCGACTCGGAGGACATGCTATATCTGCTGTACACGTCCGGCACGACCGCGAAGCCGAAGGGGATCGTCCACACCACTGCAGGCTACCTGCTCGGCGTACAGACCACACACGAGATGGTATTCGACATAAAGCCGGATGATGTGTACTGGTGCGCCGCCGATATCGGCTGGGTGACGGGGCACTCCTATATCGTCTACGGCCCGCTCGCGAACCACACAACGGGCGTGATATACGAGGGTGTGCCGGACTTCCCGGCGCGTGACCGATGGTGGGAGATCATCGAGCGATACAACGTGTCGGTGTTGTACACCGCACCGACAGCGATCCGGGCGCACATGAAGTGGGGCGCGGAGCACGCGGAGGCGCACGACCTGTCCAGCTTGCGTCTGCTCGGCTCAGTAGGCGAGCCAATCAACCCCGAGGCATGGCTGTGGTACCACAAGCACATCGGGGGCGAGCGCTGCCCGGTGGTGGACACGTGGTGGCAAACAGAGACCGGCGCGATCCTGATCGCTCCATTGCCGGGGATCACGAGCCTGAAGCCGGGAAGCGCGACGCGACCGTTGCCGGGGGTAGACGCGGACGTGGTGGACGAACAGGGTAACTCCGTGTCGCCTGGTGGCGGCGGATACCTCGTACTGAAGAAGCCGTGGCCGTCGATGCTGCGGGGATTGTACAAGGAGCCTGAGCGCTACGAGGAGACCTACTGGAGCCGCTTCCCAGGGATGTATTTCCCTGGTGATGGCGCAAAGCGCGGCGAGGACGGCTACTTCTGGCTGCTTGGACGGGTGGACGATGTGATGAACATTTCCGGCCATCGCATCAGCACGATGGAGGTGGAGAGCGCGCTCGTATCCGACCAGCGGGTCGCGGAGGCGGCGGTGATCGGACAACAAGATGACGTGACGGGCGAGGCGATCTTCGCGTTCGTGATCCTGCGCGGCGAGACCGAGCCCGCGCCCGACCTCGGCGAGGAACTGCGGCAGTACGTGGGCCGCAAGATCGGCGCGATAGCACGGCCAAAGCAGATCATGTTCACGCCCGAGCTCCCAAAGACGCGCAGCGGCAAGATCATGCGCCGGTTGCTTCGCGACATCGCGAACGACCGCGCGCTCGGCGACACCACGACGCTCGCCGACTCAAGCGTCGTGGAGACGATCCGCAACGCGAGTGCCGCGAGCAAGAGCGAGGAGCAGGCCTGATCGTCCTAACTCCGTGAGCGGCCGGTCGAGAGGGCAGGGTGTCTGCCCTCACCAGGGATTCGCGCACGGGAGCTATAATGCCTCATACACTGCGGGAACTGAGAGCGGACCTTCGTACTGCCGGTTTTGGAATTGATCGGCAATCGGGTAGCCACGAGACGTGGAAGCATCCAGATATCGCGGGGCCACGTATAACGGTGCCGGTAGGGATAGCGCGGACGTTAAGCCATACCTGGAGCGTCAGGCCCGCGACGTGATACATGCGGTCCGTGAGTCGTTAAAAGGGGCGATAATTGAGTACGTGCCACGCTACTCGCTCCTGATCGAGTGGTCCGGCGACGACCTGGCATACCTTGTCACACTCCCCGACTGGGAGCAAGAGGGTATCGTCCTGGGACCGGTCGCGCACGGTGACACATACGAGGAGGCGGTCAGCAACGCCCGCGAGGCGCTCGATTCCCTCGTATGTTCTCTGCGACAGCACCGCCAGCCGCTGCCCGAGCCGCGCGTCGTAGCCAGCGTCTGACAGCCTGGCTACAGGCCGGAGCGACAATACGGAGTTTCGATGTACAACCACGCGCCCGAGGGCTACGACTGCCCCTTTTGCCGGTTGGCCGGGGGTGTCGACACCAAGCTTTCCAGCCAGGACGACGTCGTATACCGGGACAATTCGGTGACTGCTTTTATCTCGGCGGGCTGGTGGCCACACAACCCGGGTCACGCCCTCATCGTTCCGAACGAGCACCACGAGAACATCTATGACCTGCCCCCGGAGCTCGCCACCCCGATCCAGAGAGTTGCGCGGGAGATCGCCATAGCCTTCAAGGAGACGTACGGGGCGCACGGCGTCTCAACCAGGAATCACAACGAGCCGGACGGTATGCAGGACGTTTGGCACTATCATCTGCACGTGTTCCCTCGGTACCGGAGTGACAACCTGTACCTGCACCGCAGGGAAAGCAGCACGCCCGAGGAAAGGCGGCCATACGCGGACAAGCTGAAGGAGTTCCTTGTCCGTCGTACAGCGCAGGGGGGTTAGTCGTTGTCCGCATACGTTGCCGGCCAATGCCTGTTCGCCAGGGATGGGGGAAGAAACTCGGCGTGGGCGAAACGCAAGCGCCGCCACCCCAGCACCTGAACCGCTGGCCCTCGAACTCAAGATGTAACTACTATTCGGATTGCCCGAGATCGGTGGAGAGGCTGACAAGAATGAGTACAAACGAGAGGCTCGCAGCCATTGTCACCGGCGCGGCCCAGGGGATCGGGCGCCGAACCGCAACACTGCTCGGCGAGCGGGGATATGCCGTGGTTCTCAACGACGTGCGGGAGCCGGTGGATACGCTGGAGGAGATGCGCGGACAGGGAATGTCAGCAATCTCCGCGACGGGCGATATCTCCTCGGAGGACGCAGTTCAACGCGTCTGCCGCACCGCGCTGGATGCGTTCGCCCGTGTGGACGTGCTCGTGAACAACGCCGGTATCAGTCACATCGCGCCAGCGGAGGCAACGACGCTCGCGGACTGGGAGCGCGTGCTCGCGGTGAACCTCACCGGACCCTTCCTGCTCTGCCGCGAGATCGGGCGGCACATGCTGGAGCGCGGACAGGGCAGCATCGTGAATATCGCCTCGGTCGCTGGTCTGCTCGGTGTGGCGGATCGCTCGGCGTACAACGCTAGCAAGCACGGCCTCATTGGTCTCACTCGCACCCTCGCCGCCGAATGGGGCGGGCGGGGCGTCCGGTGCAACGCCATCTGCCCCGGTTGGGTAAAAACGGAGATGGACGCCGTCGATCAGGCGGCCGGCACCTACGCCGACGCCGATATAACCGGGCGCATCCCGATGAATCGATTCGCTTCACCAGAGGATATCGCGCAGGCCGTTGCATTTCTCGCAGATCCCGCGCTCAGCGGTTTCGTGAACGGCCACACTCTCTCCGTGGACGGTGGATGGTACGGCGACGGGAGCTGGGAAAGCCTGCGGCTGAGCAAGCGGTAGCCGTCCCGCGGTTGACGGGGTCGAACCGGCGCGGAGACCAACAGTGGTGAGCGGACGGATCGGCCCGCCGTGCAGGCGACGGTGTGCCGCCGGTCGTAACGACGTTCAACTGAACGCCCTGCCATGGGGCTCGCGACAACCGCAGTACCGCAATACATAGTCTTCCCCAAACACGCGGGGAGGAGTATAATCCGCGCACGGATCAGGTAGCGTAGCAAAGGAGGCATCCAATGGCACGGTTGATCATCCCGAACCGTCGCGGGCACCAGACCGTCGAGTGGGACACCACGATGGACACCGAGGAGTCACGTGCGGCCATCGAGGAGGCGGAGCGCATCATCGCGGACGCACGGCGGCAGGGGTGCCTGGTTTCGCGCAAGGTCGACGGCCAGCACGTCCTGGACGCCGGCCCGTTCGATCCCGAGGCGGAAGAGTACCAGATCATCGCGCCGATCGCGGGCGGCTGATCGCAGCGGCAGCGGGCCACGCGGAGTCTGCGTCGTGTGGCCCAGCAGCGGGAAGGATGGAGATCCGGTGATGGCGTTCCTGCGCAGGCTTTTTGACGTGAAGGCGCCACCACTGGCCGTGCGCGACGACGACCTCGAGTTGCCCTGGACGCGGCGCTGGCACCACGTGCCGAAGCGGAGCGCAGGAACGGACTTCCGCCGTGGGGACTATCGCCGCGCTCGAGAGAACGCCCGGCTCGTTGCGCGTTCGACGCTAGGCGAGAAGTTGTGGGCGGACCTGCAACAACAGGGCTACCTGGAACTGCCGTCGCGCCAGTTCCCCGGCGTTACCTACCGGCTGCGCGTCGGGCTGCGCATCAAGGTGCTCTGCGCGCCGGGAGTGCGTCCACCGTGGCGACACCCGTTCCTCTGCATCAACCCGACGTATCCGCTGCCCGAAGAGGAGTTCTTCGTCCACCTCTACCTGTACGTGCGCGACTGCGAGGAGGAGATCATCCGGGTTGCCGCCCCGCAGCCCTGGGACCAGCCGCTTGGCCGCACGTTCTAGGGTAAGGGCGCTGGCTACATCGCGCGAGTGGCTCTAGCGGAGCCTGCTCTCTGGCGTGTTACTGGCTCGTGCGGTGCGCACCGTATAAAGCAGCGCTCCGACAATAGCCGCCAGCTCTGAAAGGCCGACGTACATGTGTGCGCGAAATGCCAGACCCACAGTAGCCAGCAGCAGTACGGCAAAGAGCGAAAGTTGAAGCCCTCCGGCTACTGGTACTGCCGAGCCACCGAGCCGCACACGGCTGCTGATCGGGCGGTATGTCGTTGATCGCTGTCGAATACTCATCTGATCCTCTTTCTGGTTACCGTTCGAACCTAGCCCGGCCACTGGGTGTGTGCGCCCGCCCCTGTACCGTCCATCTCAAACCGATAGCACTTGTCTCATCTTTGCATCACAAGTGGCTGTCATGATGTATTGACACGAGAACGCGTCGTCGGGTCGCGTAGACGCATTACTACTGTTATACTACGCGACGTTGCCGGTCAGCGCAAGAGGCGTGAGTGATGGTTGGGTAACAGGAAGTCCGTTCGCCGGAGGTCTCAGATGCAGGCAGAGAATGACATGGTTACAGCAGACAGACTTGCGGGTTTCGACGAGTTCGCCCGCGCCGTTCGGAAACAGTGGCGGACGCCAGGGCTGGCCATCGCTGTGGTGCACAATGGCCACGTCGTATACGAGCGCGCCATCGGTGTGAGAGACGTGGATCAGCACCTGGAGGTGACGCCGCAGACTCTTTTCGCAATCGCCTCATGTTCGAAGGCGTTTACGACTGCCGCACTTGCCGTCCTCGCGGATGAGGGGCGCCTTGACTGGGATCTGCCGGTCCGTGAATACATGCCTTCGTTCCGCCTCCACGATACGCTCGCGACTGAGCGGATCTCCGCGCGTGACCTGGTGTGCCACCGCTCCGGTTTGCCGCGCCACGATTTGCTCTGGTATAGCTCGGCGAAAAGCCGCTCGGAGCTGGTTCATCGCATGCGGCATCTGGAGCCAAGCGCGGACTTCCGCTCGACCTGGCAGTACCAGAACCTGATGTACATGACTGCCGGATACTTGATCGAGCAAATCTCGGGGCAGACCTGGGAGGAGTTCGTCCGGGATCGCATCTTTGCGCCATTAGGAATGTGTGACAGCACGCTCTCGGTGGAGGAATCGCAGCAGAGTCCGGACTTTGCCCTGCCGTACAAGAAGGAGCGGGACGACACGGTACACGAGATCCCGTTTTACTCGCAATGGGCGGTCGGCCCGGCGGGGGGCATCAACTCATCCATACGCGACCTGGCCAGATGGGTCACGATGCACCTGAACGGTGGTCGGTGGGAAGGGACGCAACTGATCTCCGAAGGCCAAGTGCGCGAGATGCAGACGCCACAGATGGTGATGCCGCCGAGTGACAAGTACCCCGAGGTGTTGCATCTGAGCTACGGCCTGGGATGGTTCATCCAGGGCTATCGCGGACACAACCTGTTGCAGCACGGCGGGAACATCGACGGATTCTCCTCGCTCGTGACGCTGTTGCCACGCGAGAACATCGGCGTCGTAGTGCTCACGAACCTCAACGGGAACCCTGTACCCTGGATCCTCAGCATGAACGTCTGCGACCGGCTGCTGGGGCTTGCGGCGGCACCCTGGAACCACCGCGCACAGAAGGACGAGGAGAAGTTCAAGGAGGGGGAGCGGCGGAGCGAGGAGAAGAGCGACGAGGATCGAGTGAAGGATACCCAGCCCTCGCACCCCATCAAGAGCTATGCGGGTGAGTACGAGCATCCTGGATACGGAACCATCGAATTCTCGCTCCGGGAGGGCGTCATGATCGCCTCCTACAATGCGCTGGAGCTTCCGGCATTCCACTACCACTACGATACTTTCGTATTGACGTTCGAGCGGTGGGACCAGACCTTCAAGGCGACGTTCTCGGCGAACGCGAGGGGAGACATCGAGAGCGTGCGGATCCCGTTTGAGGACTCTGTAAGCGACATAACGTTTACTCGTGTGCCTGACAGGGCGCTCCGGCAGCGAGGCTACCTGGAGCGGTTCGTCGGAAAGTACGACCTATCGGGCGAAAGCGTGACGATCGCTCTCAAGGGCGACGGTACCCTCCTCGTTCAACTGCCGCATCGTACCCCAATGGTGCTCGTTCCGTACAAAGAGAATCGGTTCACCGCACAGGGCCTGTCCGGGTATGAGCTCACGTTCGTGATTGACGCTGAGGGTCAGGTAACCGAGGCGATCATCACCCAGCCAGGCGTCGTGCAGACCGCCAGGAGAACCTGAGGGGCGATGCGCGCTACGGGAGGTCCCGAGGGGTGGTTCGCCGAAAGCGGGCGAGGGACACTGTCCTTATGGACAGGGTACTCCCTGTCCCTTCGGCCCAAACTTTGTGGCCGCTTGACCGATACGGGAACCAGGCCTCACGTCCTACACTGATTACAGCACACCGTGTTGTAATCGGTTATCGGCGGGCAGACCAAATGTTCACCGAGAAGGAGGAGTTGACCTATGGCACCTGAAATCTCCCGGACCGCCCTTATCACCGGTGCATCCCGCGGGCTTGGCCTCGCGCTTGCCCGCACGTTAG
>JACDAU010000509.1 GCA_013695265.1 Chloroflexia bacterium | reverse complement strand
GTGCCGGATCAGGCTATAAACGTGGCGCGGCAGGGTCTGGTACGGTCTCTCATAACGGACGAAATCATCGGTCAAGTTCGACGAGCTCTTCTGAGTCCGAAGCTTGCTGCAGATGAAGGCAGGGTAGCTGAGGTCGAGGCTGAGATGCGGCGAATCTCTCGGCTCGTAAAGGCGAATATACAACTGTCGGTGGTGACAGAAAAAGACTCCGACAACCGTATCCTGGAATGTGCGGTGAGCGGTCGAGCTGATGTGATAGTGATAGGTGACCGCAAACATCTGTTGAAGCTTGGTGAGCACGCCGGTATCCCGCTCGTTTCACCTGGCGACTTCCTCCGCAGGTTACCTGAACAACAGAACGGGGGCTGACCCTCCACTTCGGCTCACCCGAGGCAGAGCCTTACAACGCCCGGCCGTCCCTGCCGCCGCCCTCGCCGGCGTACGGATCGCCGGGCTGCCATTGTGGCGCAGGCGGGGGCGTGAACTCGTCCACGGGGAAGGTGACCGCGCACGTGTGCCGGCTCGACAGGTACGCGCCCTCGCAGATCTCCAGCGCGAGCAGTGAACTCTCGGGGATTGTATAGTCCGGCGCGCCGCGCTCGATCATCGCGGCCATCGCCTCCAGGTGCCGCCGGTGGCCACTCACCGCGAACTCCTCGGGGGTGAACATCTGGCCGTCCGGAAACGCCGCGTTCATCACCCGGTATGCGTGGTCCCAGCCATAGAACTCGATCACGCCACGGGTGCCCACCAATTGGAAGAGGAACTGCTTGCCCGCCGCGTTGATTCGGACGTCGTCACCCGTGTTCATCACGACCCGGACGCCACTGCGGGTTTGCGCGTAGGTGACCGCGAGGGTCTCGACCTGCATGCCGTCGCGATACGTCCTGGTGCTGGCGTCGCAGCAGGCGAGGACGTGCGCCAGGGGCTCGTTGTTTGTGAGCGTCACGAAGTAGTTCAGCCAGTGGATGCCCGCGTTGATGATGTCCCACCCGGAGCACTGGATCTCCACCAGCCGGAGATCGCCGATCTCCCCGCGGCGCACGCGCTCGAGTATCTCCAGAGGCGCGCGCTTCGCGAGCAGGCCGTGCGGCACACCCATAGGCAGCCCGCGCGCCCGGACCGCCTCCAGGATGCGCCGTCCAGACGCCGTGGTATGACCGAGTGGCTTCTCGACCAGGATACCCAGGAGCGGCAGGCGCAGGGCGTCGAGCGCGATGGGCTCGTGGCTTGGTGGGTAGGTGCTCACGCAGATCACATCCGTCGGGCGCGCGGCGAACATCTCCTCGTGCGTGGGGTACGTCTCGATGCCGGGGAACGCAGCGGCCAGATCCTGCCGCACCTCGGGGCGCAGGTCCGTTACGGCGGCCAGATGAAAGCGGGGCGAGTCCGCGAAGGCGCGCAGGCTCAGGCGTCCGCCTGTCCCACCGCCGACGACGCTTGCGGAGAGGCTATCCACGACGCCTCATCCGGTGGCGACCTGCTGGCGATAGGCGTCTACCATGCCCCGCAACTCCCGCGCGGCCTCGTCGGGGTCCGCCGCGCCGACGATGGCGGTGGTGATGGCCGGTCCCGCAACCCCCACACCCAGCACGTCCTCGATGGTTTTCCGGTTGACGCCGCCATCGGCAAGCACCGGCAAGGAGACCGCCTGAACGATGCGTTGGAGTCCCGCGACACCCATCGTTGGCCGACCCTCCATCTGCCAGCTTGTCGGGAAGACGGGCCGGGCGATCAGGTAATCCGCTCCATCGGCCTCCGCCTCGCGCGCTTCGCGGGCATCATCGGTGCTCACGCCGATCAACATTTCGGAGCCGACGATGCCGCGCACGGTGGCGGGCGGCATGTCCTCCGGGCCGAGGTGGACACCGTCGGCCTGGAGCGCAATTGCCAGGTCCGGCCGGTCGTTCACGATGAACGTCGCGCCGTGGCGGGCGCAGAGCCTCCGCAACTCCTCACCCACGTCGAGCATTCGGCGCAGCGATGCGCGCTTGTCGCGGTACTGGATCACTGTCGCGCCGCCCTCGAGCGCAAGGCGCACCACCTCCGTATGCAGTCGCCCACCCGAGACGTCCGCATCCGTTATCACATACAGGCTAAAGTCCACGTCATCGATCTTCATACCACCCAGCCTCCTTACCCCTGAAGCACGAAGTATAGCGCAACGGCGTCATCGCGACACGGAGCAGGTGGGGGGGAAAGCGTTGGGATGGGGTGTGCAACCCCCCTACTTACTTAACGCCACTTTTCGATTTGATGCGCGGCTTTTCGGGGTCTTGAGGTGGATTCTAACCAAACTTTAACCTTCGGAGGCTGGAGGTGAAGGTCAGCGGCTTCACTAGCCGGCGGAGACACAACTCCACGAGGCGCCAGCTGAGACTCGCATGTCGTCGATATCGACCCTCAGCACGTAGTTCGTGGCTTCCAGGTACACCTCCAGGCCAGCATCACCGGGCATGATCATATCGAGATCATCTGCCTCGGTGCGGGTTTCCGGCCCGACCGCCACCACCTGGTACCCCATCGCCTCCCACGCGGCCCGCACCTTCGGCAACAATCCCCTGGCCGTCTCTTCGGTGGGGAGGTCGACATCCACTCGGTACCGCGTTGTCCACCCGTCGTTGAACACGTTTCTCCAATGGTCACAGTCCTCGAATCTATTGGCGAACAGATCACCTACCGTCACGGGACCGACGCCGTGATCGTGGACACTATGGTTGTCTCGCAGCGTTCCCGCCAGCTTGAGATCGGCGTTGAAGGGACTGGCGTCACCGCGGCGCCCGGTCCGGCGGCTGCAACGACCGCATCGGTGAGCGCCACCGCCTTACGAAGGTCGCTCTGCAGAGGCCCTCCCGCACGCGAGTCCGATGCAAACGTGCTCCATGCCACGACCAACATGCATCCAGCAAGAAGGGAGATAACGATACCCAGGAGTCCGAGCTTCCTCATACACCACGATCCCCGCGCTACGGCTACTGGTCCCCGAAGCTCATACGAACTCGGGCTGAGTGGTTGTTGTGTATCTGTCATTCCGAGCCTGCGAGGAATCCGTGGTCTGGGTTACAGATCCTTCGCGGCGGCTCAGGATGACGTTGAGTAGGGTGCAAGCGAATTGCGTACCATGTGCGGGCAGCATCCGTGCCACGCCTACGGCAGGAACTCGTTCGTGAAGTAGCGCTCGTACTCTGGCTCCTCCCGGACGGGCTTGCCCGCGGCGTCGGTTACCTTGCCCGTGCGGTACATGAAGCGAGGGTACTCCGTCCACTTCGCAAGGTCCTGCGTGCCCCACTTTTCCCCCCCCTCCTTGTAGCGGGGGCTGAGCCACTGCTGGCTCTCGCGGGCGAGGGCGGGGTCCGGCGCGGCCCCCTTTGGCGCGCCCTGGACGAGTAGCTCGGCGGCTTCGTCCGGGTGCTCGATTGCCCACTCGTACCCGCGCGCGGTGGCCGACACGAACGCGCGCACCGCTTCCGGGTCCGCCTTGATCTTTTTGTTGCTGCTGACGATCACGGGGGTGTAGTAGTCGGGCACGCCGTGCTCGCTGATATAGAACGCGTTGAGGTCCAGCCCCGAGCGCCGCGCCTGCACGCCGTCCCAGCCCATGAAGATCCACACGAAGTCCGCCTGCCCGGCCTTGACCGCCTCGTAGCCGTACAGGTTCGCGGTCACGTTCTTGAACGCGCCGCTGCCGCCATCGTGCTCAATCATGGTCGAGATCACCGGCTCCTCGAACGGAGCGCCGAACCCGGCGTAGCGCTTGCCGTCTAGCTCCTTTGGCCGGTCGATCCCGGAACTCTTGAGCGTGACGAGCGCGGAGGTGTTCTTCTGCATTACTGCGGCGACCGAGACCACGTCCTGCCCCGCCGCGCGCGCGAGCACGACGCTCTCCTCGGAGGAGATGCCGAAGTCCGCCTTTCCGTTCGAGACAAGCACGTCCGTCGTCGTGCCGTCGGCGTATGGCAGGATCTTCAGGTCTACGCCCGCCTCCTCGTACCACCCCTTCTGCTGCGCGACATAAATACCCGTGTGATTCGTGTTCGGCGTCCAGTCGAGCGCGAGCGTCAGGGACTCTGGCTCGTCGCCCATGCCCGGCTGCTGTCCCAAACAACCCACGAGAAGCACCGCCACCGCAAGTAGCAGTGACAGCAGCCGCCGCCCGCCCGCCACCGCATCGTAGGGGCAGGTCTCCGTGCCTGCCCTGCCTCGGGTCGATACGCCCCAGCGCGCTGTATAGGGACTACTTTTACCAGGCCCGGTTGAAGGTGGCGGTTGCGGGGCGTTCAATTGAAGGCCCATACCGTGCTGTCTCCGCATCCGACCGCCATTATCACGGAGGGTTGGTAGTACCGGGATGGTACCGCCGTTCCTGTACTCGCTCATCGTGTCTGTCCGTACCTTTCTATTGCTTGCGCAGTCTGTTCGCCCCGCGAACGTGCCACGGGAGCATCGCCCGCTCCAGAATCGCGACCAGCGCGAACAGGCCGACGCTCAGGACCGAGGTGACGAGGATCGCCGCGAACACCAGATCGGTCCGATACGAGTTCTTCGCGGTCTGCATCAGGATGCCCAGCCCCTCGTACGCGCCTACCCACTCGCCGATCACCGCGCCGATCACCGCATACGTCACGGAGATCTTCAGCCCGGAAAACAGGTATGGCAGCGCCTGTGGAATCCGCACCTTCCAGAATATCTGCCTGCCACTCGCGCCCATGCTGCGGAGCAGTCGCACGGTATCCGGCTCCGCGCTGCCGAGCCCATCCGCCACCGCGACGCTGAGGGGGATGAAACAGACGAGCGCGACGACGAGCAGCTTCGGCACGATGCCGAACCCGAACCAGATCACCAGCAGCGGCGCGAGCGCGATC
>JACDAU010000490.1 GCA_013695265.1 Chloroflexia bacterium | reverse complement strand
GCCGTAACCACCTCGGTCGGTATGACGGGAGTCGAAAACGGTGGCCCATACGTCGGAGCGGGGGTGAACGGTGGCCCGTAGGTCGGTGTCCCGGTCATTGTCGGTGGAATGGTGAGAGCAGTGGCGAGCGCGACGGTAGGCAAACGCGTCGGCAAGGTTGTTGGGACCGGCGGGATAGTCGTTGGGTCAGCGTCGCGCGAGAACAAGCCACAGCCACTCGACAGCAGCCAAGTGAGCAACAAAATCGTGCTGAGACGTCCAGGCGAGCCATGAGGCTTCATGCCGTTCCTCCGCGATACCGGCGCACCGCCCGTGCTCCACGGTGGTCGCGCCCATTTCGTCCAGGCGCACCAGGCCGCGTCTATCCCAGCGCTGGATGCTGACCGAGCGTAGTGTACCGTATGCCCCCGTACTCCATGCGCAAGACGAATGGGAAGCTTCCGGGATCGAAACTTCGGCTGTGGGAGATGATGAATATCTGCGGAAAAATCGTCGCGAGCTCCCCGGTGGTGATTAGCTCGACCAACGCACCCGTCCGCTCTTCGTCAAAGGAACTCAGTGGCTCGTCCATGAACAGAAAGCCAGGTGACGCTCCCATCTCCTGTGGCAGGCTGGCGATCGCGAACGCGAGGCGTAGCGCCAGGCTGATCTGATCCTTTGTTCCACCCGAGTACAGGTTCTTGCCGACGTACCGGCCAGCACCTTCGTCCCACAAGTCGATGCGATAATCCTCCGTTATGCGGGCGTGGAAATAGCGTCCCGCTGTCAGCAACGGCAAGATCATCGTCATGTTACGCTCAGTCTCCGGCAGGACGCGGTCCACCATGCGCCGGCGTGCCTCAGCCAGAATGTCGCCGGCATGGCGCCGTACCTCCAGATCGCGGACCGCGCGGGCGTGCTCCATTTCCAGATGCGCGGCGTCCGGGAGCGCGTCCAGGTCGGGAACGGTTGGCGAAAGGTGCCGGACCTGCGCGACGAGATCACGCAGCCTCTCTTCTGCCTCCTCCAGCGCCTCCTCGGTGACCGGCGTCCCTGGTTTCATGGACTCCACATGGTCTTCCCCCAACGGTACCGCGGCGAGGACCGTTCTTAGTTGAGCGAGTGCTTGCTCAGCTGCTCCCTGCGCCCGGTTCGCCGTGCTCAGCGCCTGCTCGATGTCCGCACCGGGTGCGAGCGCGAGACCGGCACGTAGGCGCTCCGACTCCAGATCGGCGTGGAGAATGGCCTGTCGCAGGCGGACGCTGTCGGCGCGTGCGGTCTCGATTCTCGCGGAGATGCGCACGACGGCGTAGGTCGCCGCGGCGCCGAGACCCAACAACATCACCAATCCTGCAAGCGCCGCCAGCCGCGATCCTGCTTCCAGGGTGACCAATGTGATGAGCAGCAACACAGCGGCCCCTGCCAGACCAGCAAGAACGATCTTCGGTCTGCGGGCCAGCAGAAGGTCCAGTTCCCGCTGCCGCTCCTGGAGATGGGCGCGTTGCGGCTCAGGAGCGTGTTGCGCCTCGACGCGCCTCAGTCGTCCGAGCTGCGTGACGCGCTCAGTCAACGCCATCAGCTCGTTCTCCCGCTGACCGGTTGTTTCAAGCAGATGCTGCCGCTGGCGGCGATCCAGCGCTGCACGAAGACGGGTGACGTGAACACCCAGTACCGCTGCATCGCGCCTGGCGCGCGCGGCTTCCGCTCGATCCGCAAGCTGCCGAACGGCACTCTCATCCGCTTGTCGTACGCGATACTGATCTTCCAGTCGCGACAGCTTGTCCAGGTTCAGGATGCGCAGCAGCGAATCTCTGCGCTCGCCTGCGGCCATATCCTCCAACTTGCTGAGCTTCTTTTGCTCCACAAAGCAGGAGTTTAGCAGCGCGGCGCCGTCGAGCCCGCCAAGTTCCGCGATGACGCGGCGGTTCACCTCGCGCACGGCGGTGATGCGCTCCGGCGCTCCGTCAATCGCGGTCACGGTCAGAGCCGCCGCCGTGGGTTTGTCTCGCCGGATCGTGCGACTGATGGCGAGGGTACGGTCACCGGTTCGAAGTCCGAGGCGGACGGTCGCCGAATGCTCGCCGTGCATGATGAGGCTGTCGAGCGAACGCCGGTTGTCCTCGGTCACGAGTCCGGCGCCGTACAGGCCGAAGTAGATGCTCTCGAATAGCGTGCTCTTGCCCGATTCATTCGCGCCTTCGATGAGCACCGCGCCACGCTCTGGGAACTGGATCCGAAGTTCGCGCAGCGACTTGAGCGTCGTGACCTCCAGCCAGTCGAGGGTGATCATTCGTACTGCGCGAGCAACGCATCCCGCGCCGCTGCCCAGAGCGCTCGCGAATGGTCCGACTGCTCGGTCTCGATGAACTCCTGCGCGACCGCGGCGATCTCGTCTGGCTGAGAGATACGCACACCCCGCGCGGCCCCGGTGTGCAGCTCGTCCGCGAGGCGCAGTCTGGTCACGTCGAGGTCGAAGTGGAAGTTGTGCTCCGCGCCATACTCCTGGAGCTGACGGAGGAGCAGGTTCGCGTATTGCTCACGCGTGGCTGTGCCCAACACACGCAAACGGGTGAGCGCGTCGACAGCGGAGCGCGTCGTGAGGCGCTCGCGGGCTTGGTCGTGGGGGTCGTCGTCAAGTTCCTCCATGTCCAGATCAATCGTGAGGTGCGGCTGTGGTGGCACCGGGACATGCTGAACGTTGCTGACGCGCTCACCATCCCAGACGCACCTCACGAACCCCGGCGGCGCGCCCGTTTCCCCGTGGGTCATCCACTCGGTCGCTCCGGGCGCGAGGAGCAGCGTGCCGTCCACCCACTCCGTTGCATGCCGGTGAATGTGCCCGGCGATCACGAGGCGCAGGCCGGGCAGGGACGCCGCAGTGTGCCGCCGCAACACCGGCTCCTGACTGCTGGAGCCATGGCCTTCGATCGCGCCGTGCGTCAGAAAGATTTGAACCCCCTCGCCTGCCGTACTCAGAAGCGCCTCCAGTGGGTCCATCGCATTCTGTCCGGGTGCGGGCGTCAGGCCGGCGATGCAGAGCGGCGCGCCGCCGACCTCAAGCGTTGTGCGCTCAAGCGCGGTCGTGCCGAGGTACGTCAGTCCGTGAAGCCGCGCGAGGGAAGAGAGAGGTGCGACCCCGCCCTGAACCGTCCGCCCCGAAGGCGTGTCGTGGTTACCCCCGACTGCAAGCACGGCTACGTTGGCGTCCTTGAGTCGACGAAGGCAGGCCGCGACGTACGCCAGATCGGCGTTCGTCGGACTCGGCGTGTCGAACAGGTCTCCACCATGGAGAAAGAGCGCCGCCTGGTGCTCGATGGCGTGAGCCACCGCCGCGCCGAACGCCTGCCGCAGTCGTTCCCGTCGACTTTCGAGCTTCGCCGGGGACATCCGGGCATACGGACGGCTCAGATGGTTGTCGGCGGTGGCGATAATGAGTATTCTGGTCATCAGTGCCCAATTGTAAGCTCATCGGGGTTCTCTTGTCGTGCGGGAGCGCGTCCCGTGACGAGTGTCGTTTGTAAGCACCCGGTAGACTGTTTGGGTGAAGGGTCGGCTTCGCAGTGAGGAGAGCAGGAATGTTTGAGGGAGAGAGCGCGCGGCCTGGCACACCGGGGCCGCTCGAAGGCCGGGTCGCGCTCGTGACCGGAGCGAGCAGCGGGATCGGCCTTGCCACCACCCGTCTGCTCGCGAACGCGGGCGCGCAGGTGCACGGCGCAGCGCGGCGGTTCGAGTCATCGAATCCGGGCGGAGCACCCGAGGAAATACAGGGCGCATGGACGTCGCACGGCGTTGACGTGACCGATGCGAGGGCGGTGCATCATCTCGTCCGGGAGATTGGGGAGCGGGAGGGGCTGGATATCCTCATTTGTGCTGCTGGGACGAACCTGCCGGAGCGGCGTCTCGAACAGCTCACCTCGGAAGGCTGGGACACCGTCCTCGCGGTAAACCTGAACGGGGCGTTTTACTGTGTCGGGGCTGCGCTGCCCTACCTGCGCCGCTCGGGGGGAGATGTGGTGCTCATCGGCAGCGTCTCCGGGAGCTGGCCGGATGCAGCGGGCGCGGCGTATCAGGCGTCCAAAGCGGGCCTGCTGGCGCTCGCTCGCGCCAC
>JACDAU010000488.1 GCA_013695265.1 Chloroflexia bacterium | reverse complement strand
GCGCCTGATCGCCCTCTAGCGTCGCGACAAGCTCCCGGCCCTTCGGATCCTGCTGCACCAGATACGTCACCAGCCGCTCCATCGCCACGCTCTCGGCCTTGTCGCGCACGTGCGAGAGACGCTCGGTATGAATCATGTTTACGCTCATTTCCACAAGATCGCGCACGATGCTCTCCACATCGCGGCCAACGTAGCCGACCTCTGTGAACTTTGTCGCCTCGACCTTCAGAAACGGCGCGTCCGCGAGCTTGCTGACCCGCCGGGCGATCTCCGTCTTGCCGACGCCGGTTGGGCCAATGAGCAACAGGTTCTTCGGGATCACCTCGTCCCGTAGCTCGTCGGGAAGTTGCTGGCGGCGATACCGGTTGCGCAGCGCGATAGCCATCGCCCGCTTCGCTTCCCCCTGCCCGACAATGAACTTGTCGAGCTGTTCCACTATCTGCCGCGGTGTGAGATCTTGCATGGGCTTCCTCCGGGTTGGAAAGATTAGAGACTCCTCACTGTCGGCCAGTCGAATCCTGGCAATTAGTGGGCAGCCGGCAATCCAGCCTGCGACCAACCATGTATTCGAGCGATAAGTACAGAAGGGTTATTGCAGAGGGCCAGGCAGCACCTCGCCCTCTGCATCGCGGGTCCGAAATCACTCACTGCTCGTTACGCACTCCATCGTTATTTGATCGTTCGTGTAAATGCACAAGTTCGCGGCGATTCGCATCCCTGCGTCCGCGATAGCCTCCGCTGGAAGGTCGGTATAGCGCAACAGCGCCTGCGCGGCCGCGAGCGCATACTCTCCACCCGAGCCGATGGCGGCAACTCCCTCGTCCGGCTCGATCACGTCACCACCGCCGTCAATCAGCAGAATCTGCCCGGTGTCCCCGACCAGGAGCTGCGCCTCCAACGGACGCAGAAACTTGTCCGTGCGCCACTGCTTCGCTAGCTCGACCGCCGCACGGCGCAGGTTGCCGTGATATTGTTCGAGCTGCCCCTCAAACTTCTCGAACAGCGTGAGCGCGTCCGCAACGGCGCCCGCAAACCCGGCGAGCACCTCGCCATGGTACAGCGTTCGTATCTTTATGGCCTTGTGCTTCAGCACCGCGTCACCGAGGGTGACCTGCCCGTCGCCTGCCAGCGCGAGCTTGCCGTCCCGCAGTACGGCGAGGATCGTGGTTGCGCGCAGGCGCGGTCGAGGAGAACTCTCTACGGTTGACATACGAAATTATAGCGCATCGGTTTTCAACGCCTCGCCTGCCTCGCTCATAGATCGCGCCCTCGGGTGTGCCATTTGATATGCTTTGCGGCTTTCAATCTGCGTCACGTGTGTGTAGATTTGCGTCGAGTTGAGGCTCTGGTGCCCCAACAACTCCTGTACCACCCGCAGGTCGGCGCCTCCATCAAGAAGATGCGTGGCAAACGAGTGGCGGAGGGTGTGCGGACTCACCCCCTCCGGCAGCCCCGCCCGCTTGCGCCACGCGTTGACAACGCTGCGCGCGCTTCGGTCCGAGAGACGTCCGCCGAAGCGATTCAGAAAGAGCGCAGGCTCACCGGACCGGTGCGCGAGGCGCGGTCGGCCCCGCTCCTGATAGATACGAACCGAGTGCAGCGCCGCCTCACCGACGATCACCACGCGCGTCTTCCCTCCCTTGCCCCGCACCACGGCTTCGCGGGAACCAAGGTCTACCTGACCGACGTCGAGGCTCACAAGCTCGCTCACGCGCAGACCGGTAGCATAAAGCACTTCGACGAGCGCCCGGTCCCGCAGCTCCTGGGGCTCGTCGCCCACCTGAGCACCGGCGAGGGTCTCTGCCTGCACCGGCGAGAGAAACGAGGGCAGGTGATACTCTGGCTTTGGGGAGCGGATCCCAAGCATTGGATCACGCGCGATGTATTTGTCACGGAACATCACCTTATAGAACGAGCGCAACGTCGAGACCTTGCGGGCGCACGTGCGGCGCGAGAGACCCGATGCCTGCAGCGCCGACAAATACGCGCGCAAGGCGACGCGGTCCACTGCGTCCCACGCGCACCCCCGATCCTCCAGGAACTCGGCGTATGCCGCGAGGTCCGCCGCGTACGCCGAGATGGTGTGCGGTGATGCTCCGCGCTCACCTTTCAGATAGATAACGAAACGCTCGATGAACTGATCCATGCGCCGAGTATAACAACGGGCTTGCTCCGTAAACAGCATCCAGCGGGGACTCATGCATGCGGCATGCTGGGCGTTCACGTGATCGCCACGCGCCGTCATTTCCCGCATCAGATACAGATGGCTCCGGCCAGGAGCGGCGACGGTGCTGGCGGCGGCCCTTTGTGGGTGCAGAACCTGATGATGATCGAGCGTGTTTCTGCGCGATGAGCTGACACGGGCGAACGCGCTGCTCGCCGAGGAGGTGACGACGGATGTGCTCACCGGCCTCCCGAATCACCGGGCGTTGGTGGCGCGGCTCGCCGAGGAGGGTAGCGCGCGCTACCCTCCCTCGCGCCGGATGATCCACAGGCCCAGCGCGATCAGCAGGGCGACCGCGAAGATAGGGAAGACCACCATCACGAACAGGACGACGCCGTTTACTTCCCGCATCAGCCCGCCCATCAGATCCTTCCCGAGCACGCCGAGGATCGTGACAAGCGTCATTGCCACGAGCAGCAGCACGGTGACGAAGCTGATCGCGGCTATCAGCATCTCGCGTCGCGTCACTGCCCGCCTCCTCTCACGCCTACGCAATTCGGTTAAACCGTAGCGCATGTGTCATTCCGAGCGTGCGAAAAATCCGTGATCGGGGTTACGGATCCCTCACTCCAATCGGGATGACATGCACCTAGGTTCAACCGCCCTGAGTGTCACTGGACGCACCCTGGGACGTTGGATTGGCCTGCTGCACGTGACGCCATGGTCCTTCGAGTTCCACGACGCGCGCGATCTGGAGCAAGCGCGCCTCGGTCCAGGGCGGGCCGATGAGTTGCAGCCCGAGGGGAAGATTGCCCGATGCGAGCCCGACAGGTACCGTGACCGCGGGCCAGCCGAGCGCGTTGAACGGTGCCGTGTACCGCGTACTCGACGGGGTGCCGAGCAGCGGCGCAGGGGCGGGCATCGAGGGCGTACACAAGAGGTCCGTCTCCTCAATGGCCTCCTGCATTCGCCCCCGCAGCACGGCCCGTATCTGCTGGGCGCGCACGAATGCACCGGGAGCATGGGCATAGGCGTACAGCAGGCGGTGGCGCGCAAACTCCCCGACCATGTGCAGACGCTCGCACAGCCGCTTCTCATGGTACGCTGCCGCCTCCAGCACGAGTATCGCGTTGTTAACAATGCGCAGGGCGGAGAGCTCCGGAAGATCGAGTTCCACGATATCCGCGCCCTGACGCTCCAGCGCCTCGATCCCGTTGTGCCACGCCGCGAGCACCTCCGGGGTGCCCAGGGTCGTCCCGGTCCCATCGTTGCGCACGATGCCGATGCGAACACCGCGAGCGCCTGCCTCCAGCTCAGCGGACACTCGGTACGTCGTCCCAACGCGCGTGCGCGGGTCGCGCGGATCGCGACCCGCGAGAACTTCGAGCAGCAACGCTGCGTCCGAAACGCCGCGGGTCATCGGGCCGAGATGATCGAGCGACCAGGCGAGCGGCGTGACCCCGTGCATGCTGATCCTGCCATACGTCGGTTTCAAGCCCACGATGCCACACTGCGCGGCGGGTATGCGGATACTGCCGCCGGTGTCTGACCCGAGAGCGGCGTACACCAGGTCCGCCGCCACGGCCGCAGCGGAACCGCTACTGGAACCGCCGGTGTCGTGCGCGAGGTTCCAAGGGTTCCTCGTCGGCCCGTAGTGGGCGTTGTTCGAGCCGGGGGAGTACGCGAGCTCAGCGAGCGTCGTCTTCCCGATTATCATCGCACCGGCCCGTCGCAGTCGATCCACCGCCGAGGAATCGTGACGCACGATGCCGGGGTCAGACGACGCGGACCCAGCGGTGGTCGGGGTACCGGTGAGGGCGAGCAGATCTTTCACCGCGACCGGCACGCCGTGGAGGCCGCCGATGTAATCACCGTCGGCGATCGCGCGTTCTGCCACTCGTGCCGCTGCGAACGCTTCCCGTTCCAGCACAACCTGAAAGGCGTTCAGGCTCGGGTTGCGCTCCGCGACGCGGTCCAGCGCCGCTCGGGTTAGCTCGACTGGCGAGATCTCCCGTCTCTCCAGCAATCTGCTGATTCTTCTGATAGAGGCACCATCGAGCTGCGTGTCACTGTCTGTTGGGGGCGGGAATGCGAGGAGGTTCGCGCCAGGGAGTTCGGCTTCGGCTTCGTCGCCCCACGCGCCCAGGTAGTCCGGCGCAGCAGCCAGGTACGCGTCGTTCGCTAAGCTCTCGAACTCAAGGACGCTCGACAGGAAGTTCTTTTCGAGGATGCCGTCGATGTCAACCTCGGTAAACGGGATGCCAGCGGCGTGCAGATTCGCGCGCAGCCTGTCGAGGATACGTCCTGGTACCGCTGCGTCGCTCATGACTACTCCTTCTCAGCTTCCCGCCTCGATGCGCTGACAGCCTTCCCGATCGGTGTGGCGCGGCACATACGGCCATGTTCCTCCGTCGTTCGCCACTGCGCTACTCCTCGACGAGCCGCATGTCGTCCTCGCGCACTGCGCCGAGACCGAGAGCGATCGCAGCGGACACCTGGGGAAAGCCCCAGGCGGTGAGATCGAGCCGGTTTTTTGCGGGGTACCCTTTCAGTAGTTTCACTGCGGCGACATCAAGCGCGATTGGGTCGCCGCTTGC
>JACDAU010000479.1 GCA_013695265.1 Chloroflexia bacterium | reverse complement strand
CCTCGATCGCCTCGTTCCCGAACTCGTCGGAGATGTGCATCGCCACCCGGAGCCGGCGGGACTTCTCCGGCATACACCCGGCGATCACGCCCGCGACATGCGTTCCGTGGCCCAGCCCGTCTCGCAGGGCGTTTTGCACGGAGCCAGGGTCATCCGGCTCGTACGGCTGGGTGAAGTCCTTGTGGAGTTGTGCGACATCGCCACCCAGCGTGTCGTACGTCTTGAAGTGCGGGTGCTTCGCGTCGATCCCGGAGTCAACCA
Source organism: Chloroflexia bacterium (assembly GCA_013695265.1). Taxonomy (GTDB): domain Bacteria; phylum Chloroflexota; class Chloroflexia; order Thermobaculales; family Thermobaculaceae; genus JACDAU01. Next base: position 7,695 of record JACDAU010000479.1, on the reverse strand, counting down.
CTGCCCACGTGGCGCCGTTACCCATCGCCGCGAAGGAGCGCTGCGCGGCGTCTCCCTTGACGGTAGAGACGGAGCGATCCGTCAGCGCCTGCACCGGGAAGTCCGGCCACACGCGATAAATCGCCCGCTGCCTCGGCCCGGCGTCGTGACTGTCTAGATGCACGAGGGTGCGCACTTCCCCGATGGTGAGATCACAGCGGACGTACGTGTTCGCGATCACCTCGGGTCTGGGCCGATCCTCCCCATCCGAAGTGGCCCGCTCATACACCTCGTAGAACCGGCTCTCGGCGCCGGGTAGTCCCTCGGCATGTCGCAGGTTCAGCTCAACGACGATGGGCAGGAGGGCGTCGTCTTCTTCCGGCAGGCCGATCAATCGCCGCTGCAGCCCGTCCTTGAGTGGGTCCGTGACCATGCCGCCGCGCACCAGCGGCCTGCGGCCCGGTTGACCCGTGCCGGTAGAGGCGCCAAGGTCCGTCGGGTCCGTGGCGGAAGGTTCGGGTGGTTCGCTGGGCATGGTGTTGCTCCGATGAATGTGTTGGCGGCCCTGCGTGCACGATACACCCGCGCGCGTGCCCCGTCAATACGTTCAGGGCGGGTGAATGCAGGGGTACAGGGACTTGCCTGCCGACCAGATCCGTGAAAGCGATCCCAGGCTTAGGCGTATCAGCAGAGGGCTTAATCTTCCGCGCAGGCGATGATTCCCACGAGTGTACGATGTGTCCGCCACCACGCTACACCCCTATCACCAACTGCCTACTACTCCCTGCGCAGCCCCTTCAAGGCGTCGCCGAGGCGCTGCCAGTGTGTGCGAGCGCGGCCAGCGTCCTCGGTCTCGACGGGGTGCGGGCTGTAGCGCGCCTCGACAAACGCGTCCGTGAGATCGTCCATGTCCGGGCGTCCCTCGGGCATGTTCGATCCAAGGGCGTTGCCATACTCGCGCGGCGTCTGGTTCGGGCGGCGTGGATGCCCCGTGTCCCTCGCCCGGTGGATCGTGTCCAGGTAATAATACAGCACCTGTTCGCGCGCAGACATCTCGCCAGGACGCCGCAGGAGCCTGCCGATGCTTGAGCCAATGCCCGCGCCGGGCCTGCGCGCCGGGCGATGTGGCAGGCGCGTTGCGACAGCGCGCGCATAGCGGCGCAGCCGCCGTCTCAGCGCCAGCCACAATCGGCCGGCAAGGCGTACAATGCCGAGGTCGCGAATCGCGCGCGCGATGTCCGGTCGATTGCGCAGGTAGCTGCGGGCCATGTACAGAAAGATCAGGAGTAGTAGCCCCCAGAAGACGAGCGAGCGCACGATCTCGAACCAGTCGCCACCACCACCGGCGCTGGATTGGGGAAGCGCTGGCGGTTGGGCGTTGAGCGGTTCGTCCTCGCCGCCGGGATTCCATCCGAACAAGCCGAGCAGCCAGAGGAGCGGGGCGATGATGAGCACGGAAAGCAGCAAGGTCAGCACGAACCCGATAATCGAGAGGCCGTAGGCGAGCAGATCGAGCAAGCCGATCGTGTGCCCCGTCGGCAGAACGAACGCGATCGCGGCCACGATCGCCAGAAACGCCGCGCTCAACCACACCCACCGCCGCGCGAGCCCCGCCGAGATGCGCGCGTCCTGCTCGCGCCATCTCCGCGTGAGAGTGCTGTACTGGATCTGGCCGAGCATCACCATCCCGAGTGCGAAGTAAACAAGGACGTTCAGCACGAGCCCCGGCACGGAGGGGTTGGACAGGTTCACCAGCGTAGCGATCTCGACACGGGACAACCCCGCCGCGAACAGCAGCAGGAGCCCTCCCGCGAAGAAGCGCTTCGTCAGGCTGTCGGCGGGCTGGATGTACCCCTGGTAGTTTTGCGTCGGCTGATCCAGATCTTCCAGGTCGCCGGCGGTGAGCGTAGCGGCGCCCCAGCAGCCGAGCAGTAGCACGAACGAGAGGATGTTGCCGGAGTCCGCGTTTGGGATGCCGGCAAGTGGGTTGCTTCGACCCGCCGCGAGGTTGTTCACGATCTGCACCAGGAAGTACAGCACGAAAAGCTCTGCGGCACGGTACTTCTTCGCGTTGTCGAGGCGGTGCAGACGCGTGCGGATCATCCGGCGGGAGATAAACGCCTCGACCGCCACGAGGAAGCAGAGCGGCGTCAGGTATCCCGCGCCCGGCCCCGCCGAGGAGAGGTTCGCCAGCCCCACCCACGCCGACGCGATGCACGTGATGAGCGCGGCCACAAAGAGCGGCCGCACCACGTCTTCGAGCCAGCGGAACTGAGTCATCGCCACGTTTCCAGATCCCGCTCAATGCGCACACGGTGGACGCGGATACCCAGCGCCTCCGCCCGCCCCTGAAGCGCGGGTGGCGTCGGCTCCGGGTGTATAAGCACGAGCGACGGGCTTCGGCCCCCGCGCTGCAAGCCAAGCAGTGCCTCATACAGGGCCTCGCTCTCGCGCCCCGTGATGACGACCATCGTCGCGCCCCAGGAGATTCGGGCACTCTCCGCCCGCAGCCAGCTCTCGACCGGGGCATCGGGAGTGAGCTGGATGCGGGCGAGCGTTTCCAGCACGCCGGCCATCAGGTGGGCACGCTCGGTGCGCGGAGGCAGGCTGATATGCCGACGCCGCTCGGCCACGGGGTCAAATGCCTCGGTGGCGAGTCCGACGGCCAGTCCCTCGCGCAGCACGATATGGCTAGAGATCGAGGCTGCGGCGACGATGGCCAGCTCCGTTGCCTCGTACAGGCGGCGGGGTGTATAGCCCTCGTCGTGCATATCGAGGCAGACAAGCGTGTCGCGCGCGATCGCGGGCTGGTACTGCTTTACCACGAGCGAGCCAGTCCGCGCCGTAGCCGGCCAGTGGATTCGGCGCGGCGAGTCGCCCCGGCGATACTCGCGCACGCCCATGAGTCGGCTCGGATCCTCGAAAAGGGGTGACTTGGCTGGGAGGGCAACGAGCGGAGAGCGGGTCGGGATGCCGAGGTCCGTGAGCGGCACCACGCGCGGGTAAACGAGCATCGGTGATGGCTCCACGCTTAATCGCGAACCGGCATCGAGACCGAGCAGATCGCCGGTTTGCAGCGTTAGGGGGCCAACGTGGTAGTACCCGCGTCTGCGGCAGCTCAGGTGGTAGGTATGCCCCCACCGCTCGCGCGCGCCGAGCGAGAGGGCCTGCCGCTGGAACCGGCCCGATTGCAAGGTCAGGGGGATGGATTCGGACAGCTCCAGCCAGGGAACGGGGAGCAGCCCGGTATTGTGAACCGTGAGGCGCACGGGCACCTCGTCACCCGTGAACGCGCGCTCGTTGAACTGCCGCGCAACGCGCAGGCTGCTCACCGCTCGGCGACTCCACAACCGCACGAGGATGTAGGTCGCGACGAGGAAGTACACGATGGTGAAGAAGAAGTTCACGCGCAGGACGATTGCTAGGACGAACAGTGCGAGCATGAACGGCATGAAGTCCTTCATGCGTCATCCCGCTCTCCGATGTCCAGCGCCGCCTCGCGCACGATGCTGTCGAGCACGGAGTCGGCGGTCCGCCCCCGGAGCTGGCTTTCGGGCTTAAGGATCAGGCGGTGTGGCAGGCACAGGGGGGCCATAGCCCGCACGTCCTCGGGGAGAATGTAGTCACGACCGGCGAGCGCGGCGAGGGCCTGCGCGGTTTTGTATAGCGCGAGGGAGCCGCGAGGGCTCGCGCCCACGGCGATGTCGGGGTGCGCGCGAGTGGCGCGCACGAGGCCGGCGATGTAGCGTTCTAGCGAGTCGTCCACGTGCACATCCGTCACGAGGTCGTACAGGCCCGGAAGCTCGGCGCCATCCACCACCTGCGCGATGGTGTGGATCGGGTGTGCCTTGCGCAGGTTGCGCAGCATCTGGATCTCCTCGTCCTCCTGCGGGTAGCCGAGCGGTAACTGAACGAGGAAGCGGTCGAGCTGCGCTTCCGGGAGGGGGAAGGTGCCCTCGTACTCGACGGGGTTCTGGGTGGCAAGCACGAGGAAGGGCTGGGGCAGGGGGTGGGTCACGCCGTCGATGGTCACCTGCCCCTCCTGCATCGCCTCCAGGAGCGCGGCCTGGGTGCGGGGGGTGGCGCGGTTGATCTCATCGGCGAGCAGGATGCTCACAAAGACGGGGCCGGGCTGGAACTCGAAGGTATGGGACTGCTGGTTGTACACGCTCACGCCCGTGACGTCGTTCGGCAGCAGATCCGGGGTGCACTGGACGCGCTTGAACGAGAGACCCATCGAGGCGGAGATCGCGCGGGCGAGCATCGTCTTGCCCGTGCCCGGCACGTCCTCGATCAACACGTGCCCCTGGCAGAGCAGCGCCACCAGCATGGTGCCGATCTGCTCGCGCTTGCCGATGATGACCGTCTCGACGTTCGCGGTGACTCGCTGGGCGAACTCCGTGATGGGGGTCGTGTCTATCCTCGTGGCCACAAGCGCACGCTCCTTTTACCGATACTGGGCAGATCATACCATTGAAGGCGCCGCGCCGTGGGTACACGGGGCCACGGTACCGCCACGTGGCGATGCTTCCCAGGAGCAGAAGGTCCACTCCCCGGCATGCTCTCCTTTGCGCTGGCTTGCAGTGCTCACGGCATGAAGGTAGCATGCCGCGGGACAGGATCAAGCCTCACCGTGGAGCCGTCGGGTTGTCCTGTTCTGGGGGCGGCGTACCCGTCCGGTGGTATGCTCCGTTGATGGGAGGAGATAGCATGCGCTACAGTCGAGTGTTGGTGAAACTGAGTGGAGGCGTCGTCGTGGGCGAGCGCGAGTGAAGCTTCGGTCCGGATGCGCTTAACCATATTGCCGACGCAGTACTGGCGCTGCACTCGGCCGGCGTAGAGGTCAGTGTCGTCGTGGGCAGCGGCAACATCTTCAAGGGAGATCTCGGGGAGGAGTGGGGCATCAAGCGCACCCGTCGAGCCGTGACCAGAGTTTTCTTGCGACAGGTGGCTTTGGTGTCGCCTGAATCAGCGCGACGTGCGGAACAATATCTGCCCCGAGCACTTCCCGACGGATGTCGAGAACGGGTCACGTGCTCCGTCCAATGAGTGAAGGCGCTACGCTGGGCGTCGCGGATGGAGCGGATGGAAAGGAAGGAGCCAGACATGACGAAGTACCTGCTCACGGTGGATTATAACGGTGGAGTCATCGAGACGCCCATGACCGAGTGGGCACCCGAGGAAATCAAGGCCCACATGGATTACTACGGGGCCCTGAACAAGGAGCTCACCGACAGCGGCGAGCTGGTCGAGCAGCAGGCGCTGACCGGGCCCGAGCTGGCCAAGGTCGTGAGCTCCGACGGTGGCACCGCGCCGGTTGTCACCGACGGGCCGTTCGCGGAGTTCAAGGAGATGCTCGCCGGCTATCAGCTTGTCGACGTCGAGTCGGAGGATCGGGCCATCGAGATCGCCGCCAAAGTCTCGCGTGTGCCCGGGCCGGGTGGTGTACCGCTGCAGCAGCCGATCGGCGTACGGCGGGTGATGGATGACTCCGACTTTGAGCTGCTGACTCCCGAGCTGTGAGGGGAGCGCCACACAACGAGGGACCTGCTGCGCGAGCTGGCGCCGCAGGTCCTCGGCGTCCTTGTCCGGCGCTTCGGCGACTTTGACGCCGCCGAGGATGCCGTACAGGAAGCGCTGCTCTCGGCCGCCAGGCACTGGCCGGAGGAGGGCACTCCGGACAACCCGCGCGGCTGGCTGATCCAGACCAGCTCGCGCAAGCTGCTGGATCACATGCGCAGCGAGAAGGCCAGGCGACGCCGGGAAAGCCTGGCTGCTGTGCGGGAGCCGCCGACTGGGGAATCAATCGGGCCACCCAGCCGCGACGACACGTTGACCGTGCTGTTCATGTGCTGTCATCCGTCACTTACCGCCGCCTCCGCGATCGCGCTGACGTTACGCGCCATCGGCGGCTTGACCACCGCCGAGATCGCGAGCGCGTTCCTGGTGCCGGAAGCGACGATGGCGCAGCGGATCAGCAGGGCGAAGCAGCGCATCAAGGCGTCCGACGTGCCATTTGGGATGCCGACCCGCGCGGAATGGACGCAGCGGCTGCGCTCGGTACTACACGCCCTCTACCTGATCTTCAACGAGGGGTACGCCAGCAGCGCGGGCGATGATCTGCATCGCGTCGAGCTGTCCAGCGAGGCGATCCGGCTGACCCGGATGGTGCATCGGATGCTGCCGGACGACAGCGAAGTCGCGGGTCTGCTTGCGCTGATGCTGCTCACCGACGCCCGCCGGCCAGCCCGTACCGACGCCGACGGCGAACTGATCCCGCTCGACGAACAGGACCGGACCCTGTGGGACCGGCAGCTGATCGCGGAAGGGGTCGCTTTGATCGACGGCGCGGTGACCAAGGGTGCGGTCGGCGAGTACCAGCTACAGGCGGCAATCGCCGCATTGCACGTCCGGGCGGCCCGCGTCGAGGACACCGACTGGCCGCAGATCCTCGCGCTGTACGGATTGCTGGAGCGGATGACCGGCAATCCGGTGGTCTCGCTCAACCGGGCGATCGCGGCGGCGATGGTGCACGGCCCGGCGGAAGGCCTGACGTTGCTCGGGGCGCTGGACGAGCGGCTGCCCAGGCATTACCGGCTGGATGCCGTACGCGCGCACCTCTTCGAAATGGCCGGTGATGTGGAGGCGGCGGTAAAGCATTACCGGGCGGCAGCCAGCCGTACGACGAGCGTGCCGGAGCAGCGCTACCTGACCAAACGTGCCGCCCGACTCGGGGCAGGGCTCTACGCAAAAGATGTCGAGAACTCCACACAAGGCCCATCCACCGACTGAAGACGCCGCACGCGGCCCCTCGCATACGGGGACCGTACTTGGTGTCGTTCGAGCCAACGGACCAAAGGCCGCCGCACGGGCACCGGACCCGGCCCTCACTTTCGAGAAGCCGGAGCCCTGCACACCTATGCCTTCCCGCCTGACGCGGGATCGATGACTCGTATTCCCGTCCTCCAGACCATCGCACCGAACGTGCAGGAGATCCAGGGGCAGTAATGAGGTCTGGAAGGTGTGCCTCGGCGCCTCCCAAGTGCCGATCAAACCCACCCGTTCTGCTACCATTGGAACGTCCATACACTGAATGGGGGTGTTTCCATCAAGGCCGTCAGGTTCCACGATTACGGTCCCGCGTCCGTGCTTCGCTATGAGGATGTGCCCGCGCCGGAGCCGGCTGCGGGCGAGGTGCTGGTCCGCGTGCGGGCGTGCGGGGTGAACCGCCTTGATCTGCTGGTGCGCGCGGGGGAGACGCCGGTCAAGCCGCCGCTGCCGCATATCTCCGGCTCCGAGGTGGCGGGCGAGATCATGGAGATGGGGCCGGGCGCCTCAGGCTATGCGCCGGGACAGCGCGTCGTTATCGCGCCGTATCTTTCGGACGACCGCTGCGAGTTCTGCCTGGCGGGACAGGAGACCACGTGCATCCGTGGTGACATCCTGGGACTGGTGAGCAACGGTGGGTACGCTGAGTACGTGAAAGCGCCGGTGACGCACATACTGCCGATACCGGAGGGCGTGGCGTTTGCGGACGCCGCGGCGATGACGCTCTCCGCACCCACGGCGTGGCACATGCTTCTGGACAAGGCTCGCGTGCAACCGGGCGAGACGGTGCTCGTTCTCTCCGCCGGCAGCGGCGTGGGCAGCGCGGCGGTGCAGATCGCCCGTATGGCCGGGGCGCACGTGATCGCGACGATTGGCTCGGAGGAGAAG
>JACDAU010000473.1 GCA_013695265.1 Chloroflexia bacterium | reverse complement strand
GTTCTCCTGCATCGCGCTACCTGCCTCCTACCACGCGAGGTCGACCTCGTGCGCCGTTTCCAGGAACCGGGCAACGAGCGCGACGGCGGCGTCCGTGTCGGCGTGCAGCGCCATCTCGTTCACGGTGTGCACGTAGCGGATCGGCATGGAGATCGTGATCACCGGCACGCCCGCGCGCGACTGCTGGATGCCGCCAGCGTCCGTGCCGCCACGCGGCAGAATCTCGAGCTGGTACTTTATGTCGTGCTGCTCCGCCAGGTCGCGGAACTTGCGCACGAGCCGGGGGTCGGAGATGGAGGAGGAGTCCATGATCCCGATCGCCACCCCCTCGTCGAGCCTGCACACCTGCGCGGCGGGATCCGCGCCCGGCAGGTCGCCCGCGATCGTTACATCGAGCGCGACGCCCATATCCGGCTCCACGCCGAACGCGCTCGTCCGCGCCCCGCGCAGCCCTACCTCCTCCTGCACGCTCACGACGGCGTAGATCTCCGCCTGCGTGTCCTTCGCCGCGCGCAGCGCCTCGATCATCACGTACACGCCGAGGCGGTCGTCGAGGTAGTGACTGGCAATCGCCCGCTCGGTGACGTGTGGCTCGCGCAGGAGCGTTACGGGGTCGCCGACCGTAACGTTTGCCTTCACCTCCTCCGCCGGCAGCATCAGATCCACGAAGAGGTCCTCGAGCTTTGGGGGCTTCTCGCGCTCCTCCGGGGTGGAGAGGTGGATCGGCTTCGTCGCCGGGGCCACGAGGCCGACGTAGTCCTGCGTGCCCTGCACCAGCACGCGCTGCATCACGAGCGTGCGCGCGTCGAACCCGCCCACGGGCGAGAGTCGCAGGAAGCCGCGGTCGTCAATATGGCTCACCAGGAAGCCTATGGAGTCCATGTGCGCGGAGAGCATCACGCGCGGGCCCGACCCGCGGCGGATGCACAGCACATTGCCGAGGGCGTCACACCGCACCTCATCGACAAGCGGGGTGACCTCCCCAATGATCAGCTCCCGGATCCGCTCCTCCCGCCCCGAGATACCCGGCGCAACCACCAGCCGCTGCAACAAATCCGTGTCCATCTGTGGTCCTTTCGTTTAATAGCCATCCGCTTTCAGCGGTCAGCATTCAGCACATTCGGTAGGCCGCATGTCGTCCTGAGCGCAGCGAAGGATCCATACTCCCGGACCGCGGATTCTTCACTCCATTCAGAATGACATGGCGGACGGCTAATCGCTGATAGCTGATAGCTAACCCGCCCTATACGCCTCGCGGCCATCGACGTATGTCGCGAGCACTTGTACGTCCACTATCTTATCAGGCGCGCACTCGATCGGGTTGTCGGAGAGCAGCACGAAGTCGGCGAGCATCCCGGCGGCGAGCCTGCCCTTCTGGCCCTCCTCGCCCGAGGCCCACGCCGCACCCTCCGTGTACCCGCGATACGCCTCCTCCGCGCTCAGGCGCTCCTGCGGCTGCCATCCGTCCGCAGGTTGCCCGTCCCGCTGGCGCGTCACCGCGGCGTGGAGCCCCAGAAACGGATCGAACGGCTCCACCGGGCAGTCGGACCCGAACGCGAGCCGCGCCCCGCTCTCCAGCAGGCTGCGCCAGGCGTATGAATGCCGCACCCGCTCGCCGAGCAGCGCGTCCGCGACGAACATGTCGGAGGTCTGGTGGATCGGCTGCACCGAGGCGATCACGCCCAGCTCGGCGAAGCGGGGCAGATCGGCGGCGTCGAGGTGCTGCGCGTGCTCGATCCGATGGCGCAGCCCGTCGCCGGCGCCCTCGTCGCGCGCCCGCTGGAACGCATAGAGCGCGTTGCGGTTCGCCCGGTCGCCGATGGCGTGCAGCGCGCACGCTATCCGGTTCCGGCTCGCGCACAGCACCAGCTCCTGCATCTCCTTGGGGGGCGTCACCTCGATTCCCCGGTTCTCCGGCTCGCCCGCGTACGGCGCTAGCATCGCGGCGGAGTGCGACCCGAGCGCGCCATCCGTAAAGATCTTCAGCGGCCCCATGCGCAACCACTCGTCGCCCTGCCCGGTATGGATGCCCTGCTCGATGGCGCGGTCCAGGTGGGCGACGGGGATCGTCTTGTACACCCGCAGTTGCAGCTCGCCCGCCGCGTGCAGCGCGCGGTACGCCTCGATCGCCTCCCAGCCATCGAAGTCGTGGATGCTCGTGATCCCGGCGGCGAGCGCGAGGGGGAACGCCCGCTTTATGGCGTCGGTCAGGCTACCGTCGCCTCGCTCCTCGACGGCGTGTACCGCCTCGCGCGCGCGCTCCAGCAGCCATCCCGAAGGCTCGTCGCTTTCCGGCAGCCGCACGATCTGCCCGCCCTCCGGGTCCGGGGTGCTCGCGGTGATACCGGCCAGCTCCAGCGCGCGGGAGTTCACCCAGAGCGAGTGGCCGTCGCGGCTGTGCAGCGCGACCGGGTTCTCGGGCGACACGGCGTCGAGCGCGGCCTTCCCCGGTGGTGTGCGCTCCCGCCAGCGGTTGTAGTCCCAGTTGCCGC
>JACDAU010000407.1 GCA_013695265.1 Chloroflexia bacterium | reverse complement strand
TATCGGAGCCATGCGCCGCTTGCAGCAGACGAACCTCACAGATCCCGACCCGCCCGCCTGGGTACGCGTACTGCTGCACAGTCACCCAAGCATCGGCGAGCGCGTGCGCTGGGCCGAAGGGCACGTGGCATAGCACCGCGCCCGCGAGGCCGAGGTCTTGCAGGTCCTGTACGCCGAGGGCATACATCGACAAACAGGCACAGAACACTGGGACAGGAGGGGCACTGTTGGACGTACTGGCCACGCACCATGTCGCGATCTTTACGCGCGAGCAGCAACGAATGGAGGAGTTCTACACGGATACGCTCGGCTTTGCGGTAACCAAACGCTGGGACGATACGAATATCATCTTCATAGACATCGGCTCGACCACGATCGAATTGATCGGCAAACCAGACCTCCAAGGCGATCCACACGAGATGGGCAGTGGCGCGGGGTTGAACCATATCGCCCTCCATGTCGCGGATGTTGATGCTGCCGCACAGGAACTCGCGGCGAAAGGCGTACAATTTCTCAAGGAGCCCGCAGACTTCCAGGATGTTCGTATCGCCTTCTTCCCGGATGTTGAAGGCAATGTGCTGGAGCTGGTGCAGGAGAAATAAAACCGATGCTGCGCGGCTCCCATAGGGTATTCGGCTCCGTGTCCGCCTTCATGCCGGGTTCGATACAGAGCCGCGCCTGATGCGAAATAAGGCTGCCTGTTTGGCAACGGTCTTGGTGATCGTCTCCGTAGAGACGTTGTATACAACGTCGTTCTGGCTTCACCGCACCGACAAACGACTGTGGTAATGCACTTTGCCGAGGAGATGTTCGGCAGCCAAAGGGTAATGTGGCGAAGGGTGCCTCCGGCAACGTCCTGGCAGTGGGCGCGAGTAGGAGGCTCACGCACACCGGGCACCGACGGGCGGATCGTGCCGGAGGAGTGGGAGGCCGAGCACCACAGCACCTGCTTGCGACCGGTCGGCGTCATCGCCCGGCATGAACACAAGCCGTGAATCAGGCAGCATCCGCATCTCCCCCGCTTCGCGGAATCCCGCCTTGAGGATTCCCCGGCGAGACGGCTCGTTTCCCGCGTCGTGGCCCACCCAGAAGCGGCTGACCGCAGTCGCTTCGCGCCTGACGATCTCCTGGAGGAGTGCGGGATATATGCCCAGCCGGCGCCAACCAGGGAGGGTGACAAAGTCCCAGAGATAGCGCTCGCCTTCTGGCACATCGAACCGAAGGATCGTGTCGATCTCCGCGGGGCCCGCAGCGGACCATCCGTAAGCGACCGATTCGTCACCGATCTTCGCCACGTATGGACGGTTGTTGCGCTCGATCCGTGCCAGTACTTCCGCAATGGGCAACTGAGCCATTCTGGCAAGCACTTCGTGCTGATCGCTTTCGTCGACCAAGAACCCATCGGGCGGAGCCACCGCGGGTAACGCGTCGCCGTGCCACCACGTGTGTAGCGTTCCCAGCCGTCGCCCGACTGCGTCCATATCACGTCACTTCCTTCGTTGGTTTCCCGTCATCTACACCCACTTCCGCTCTGGACCTCGCCTCTACATTGCCAGTTTCGTGCCGTGCCAGCATATAGCCCTACGAGCATCCGCGCCGGTGTGGTCGCCAGGTAGTTCCACGACTGTTGCGTCATGGCGGCGCTTCGTGGCCGCCATCTAGTTGGGCAAACACAGAGACCTCCACCCTACGGCGTGGCCACAACCCTCGTCCTGCACCGGTCATACTGGAAGTACCGCGAGGTCACTTGGTCCCCTTGGAGTCGCTACACACTCCAAAAGGCCGCCGATGACTGGCGCCTGACATGCCGATAGCGAAACGCTCGCCCTTCTATGCTACTATCGAGCGAGCGGATTTGGACGGGATGCGGTTGTAACGAGAGGCGGGACATGGGCAGGACGTGGATCTTTCTGCTAATGGGGTTACTGGCGGGGGCGGTTGCGCCAGTGCAGGCCGGGGTGAACGCGCAGTTGCGACACTTCTCGGGACAAGCAGTGTGGACCGCGCTCGCCTCGTTCACGATTGGCACACTGACCCTTCTGACCTACTTCCTGGTCGCGCGCCTGCCCTGGCCGGAGACATCGTCCCTTGGACGCGCGCCGTGGTGGGCGTGGCTCGGTGGGCTGCTGGGGGCGTACTACGTCCTCAGCGCCGTCGTGATTGCGCCACGGCTCGGGGCGGCGGTGCTCATCGCGCTCATCATCGCCGGTCAACTCATTGTCGCGCTAGGGCTCGACCATTTCGGGCTCGTTGGTTATCAGCAGCACCCGGTGAATCTCGCGCGGGTCGTGGGCGCGCTCTTCCTGCTCACCGGCGTCGTGCTGATCCAACGGTATTAGGGATGAAGTTCGACCCGAGCCAAATGGATATGCCGGGGGTGTACAAGCTCCTGAGCGGCCTGGTCGTTCCGCGACCGATCGGGTTCGCGTCCACCGTGAGCGCGGAGGGAGTGTTCAACCTCGCGCCGTTCAGCTTCTTCATCGCAATTACGCCGAGCCCGCCACACGTCGCGATTTCCGTGGGCGTCAGGTCGGGGCAGACGAAGGACACGCTCTCGAACATCCGGCATACGGGCGAGTTCGTCATCAACACCGTGAGCGCGGAGATCGTCGAGCAGATGAACCAGACGAGCGGAGACTGGCCCCCGGAGTCGAGCGAGTTCGGGGTCAGTGGACTAACGCCGGTCCCGAGCGACATCGTGCGCCCGCCGCGCGTGGCCGAGGCGCCGGCGAACATGGAGTGCGTTGCGCGGCAGGTGATCCCGGTGGGCGGGCCACCATACGGGGCGCATCTCGTGATCGCGGAGGTCGTCCGCTTCCACGTGCTCGACGAGCTCGTGCAGGAACGGGGGAACATCGACCTCAGGGCGCTCCAGGCAGTGGGCAGACTCGCGGGGACGTGGTATTGCTCGACGGACAACCAGTTCGAACTAGACCGTCCGGTGGTCGGTAACGCCCACCCGCCCGACGGCCAGAGGTAACTCCGCGATCTACGCATCTACCAGGAGAAGACCGGCCTTAGAGTGGGACCGAGGCTTAGGTTATGGCGCTGCGCTGATTGTGTAATCGACGCTCGTCGCGTAACGGCCGGGCGCATCCGTCGGCAGGATGATGATTGAGTAATCGAACGTTAGCATCGTCCCGTCCGGGGAGGGAGCCTGCCGGGAGAGCGCGACGGCTGAGCCATCCGGGAACGGGCTCCAGCGACCGTATTCCGACAGCCGCCACTGGAAACGGTCCAGCGGGAGCGTGTTTCCGGTATCCGGATCGGTAAGCGGCCCCGAGGCGGTGACCGAGAGCGACCAGCGGGTCTCCGATCGCACGGTCAGGATCGCGGCCGCGTGAAGAATGCGCCTGCCCCCGCCCACGGGCACGCTGCCGAGGTCCGCGCCTCCCCTGCTGGTGGTGCCGTCCCTCCTGCGGTAGCGCACGTCCAACTGCGGCCCGCCCGCGTTCCCCGGTGCGACGGCCGTCGGACCCGAGCCGTGCTCGGCCCCCTCGGAGGTGGGGATCACATCGCCAGCAGGCACTTCCATCGGTGTTGGCGTCGGTTGTGCCTCGCGGGTCGCCGTGCTCTCCGGCACGACTGTTGGATCGGTAACAGGGGTTGTGGTCGCTTCCGGCGTGGATGTGGTGGCCGTTACGTCCTCCACCGTCGTCGCCTCCACGGCAGGCGTTGCGGTCCCGTTCGTTGCCGGTGTTCCGGTTGGGTCGGGTTCCGGCCCGGCATCCGACATGCCCTTCGGCGTTGGCGCGACCGTGGGGGTCTCTATGACCGTCGGGACGGCCGTCGGCACAACGGTCGGCTCGTACGTTGGGCTGCTGCCCGCTTCCTGCGTCGGCTCAGCGGTCGGCGTATTGGTCGATTCTGGCGCGGGTATATTCTTCGCCTCCGCGGTCGGTTCTGGAAGCGATGTATTCGTCGGCTCCGGAAGGGGTGTGTTGGTCGGCTCGGGCGTTGGCGTATTCGTCGGCACCACTGTTGGCGTATTCGTTGGGACGGCCGTCGGTGTATTTGTCGGCTCAGGAAGAGGCGTGTTGGTCGGTGCCGCTGCCGGCGTGTTGGTCGGCTCCGGAGCAGATGTATTCGTTGGTTCCGGCGTGGGAGTGTTCGTTGGCTGGGGCGGCGACGTGCTGGTCGGCAGTGGGGTCGGCGTGTTCGTGGGTATCGCGGTCGGGACCGTCGTCGCCGTAGCAATGGCTGTCAGTTCCGTGACGATCGGTGCCTCGCTGCCGGTATCGGCTATGACGCCGACGACCGGCACGACCAGCGCTACGCCGAGCGCAGCCCCGCACAGCAGCGTCGTCAGGCGTATCAGCAAGCCTGTTCGGGGCTGGGGCCTGGCTCGGGCGACCGCCGGTGCGGCCTGTGGCTGTGGGTCGTTGGGGACCGCACGCTCCGGCCTGCTCGCGCCGCGCTTCGGCGCTCGTCCGAGGTGCGAGATGATTGCGACGCCCGTGAGTGCCGCGAACAGATATGCACCGAAGCGCATGGCTCGACTTATCATTCTTATCACTTCAGGCGGACCTCTTCTGCCCACGGCCCCGCAGCAGGTTGAGTGCGAGCAGTAGCGCTATCGCGCCGAGCAGACCCCCCAGGCCGTAGATCATCCAGGGCTGTATCGGCGAAGTGGTCGCGGACGGCGGTTGGGCGGGTTGTACGACGGCGGACGGTTGACCCGTCGGTGGCGTCTGCTGCGCTTCGCCGACAGCGCGAGTTGGCGCGGCGACCGCCGTAGCGGGCTGTTCCGGCGCCTTGATCTCAATTGTGCCTGTGTACTCGGCCATCTTGCCCTTCGCATACGTCAGCCTCGCGCTGACGTCGTATTTGCCGGGCTTGAGTCCGTCGTGCAAGGCTACGGGGTACGTCACCTCCGTGTTCGTGACGAACGTGTCCATCTTGATGGGATGATCGAGCACCCTCTTGCCGGTCGAATCGCTCAGCGTCATGGAACCAGAGGGCTTGACGAACGTATCACCGTCGTTCCGTATACTGACCCCGATGACCGTGCCGCTGGGCTGCTCGAGCAAGCTGACCGCGGGGATCTTCATCGAGGGCGTCCACGTGCCCGGAACATCCACTTGAACCGCGATCACGTACCGGGTCTGCACCACGATGGAGGCGCCGGTTTGCTTGCCGTCCTTTGCGGGATTCTTTACAACGTACGCCGTTATGCCGGCGAGATGCTGCCCAGGCTCAACGGATTCTGGAACCTGTATCGAGAAGCCGACCTGCTTTTTCGCCCCTGGCTGCAGGGTGACTTTGGGCTGAGCCAGCGTGATCCACATCCCGACCGCGGCCGGCTTGCTGCCGGTCTCGGCGAACGCGCTGCCGCCGGTCTGGGAGGTACGCGCGTCGAGCACGCCAAGCTCGATGACGACCGGCTTCTTGCCGGTGTTCCGGAGCAGGACGCTTCCGGTCGCGGTTGCGTCAGACCTCAGC
>JACDAU010000368.1 GCA_013695265.1 Chloroflexia bacterium | reverse complement strand
CGCCTGGGTCGTCCCGTTCCAGCCCCGTCGACAGCCCAGGGAGGGTAGGCGTACCGGGCGTGTCGGGCCCGCCGATAGTACGAACTCCGGCTGAACCGTAGAGTTCACGTCATTCCAGGTCAGCAAGGCGCCCGAGAGCGGGAGGACGGATCATAGGCCGCAGCGCAGCATGCCATGCGGTCTGGCTCAAGCGGCTCTCGCGCTCCATGGGTCCGGTCCTTGCGAACGGTTGTACCGATAGCACGGAGGCAGAGCAATGCACAAGAAAGTCGCACCGCCGCCGGGCTTCCACATCCGAACCGCGACGATGGCCGATCTTCCCGCCGTCTTCGGGCTCGCGACTGAGGCCGAGACCGCAGAGCTCGGTGCGCCCGATACCGTGATCGAAGACCTGCAAGAGGAGTGGGACGCGCTCGACCTCGCCGCCGACGCCGTTCTGGCGCACGGTGACGATGGCAATCTCCTGAGCGCGGATATCTGGGTCCACAAGATATTGCGCGCTGCTGCGGACCCGACAGAGTGACGGGAGATAACCAGTCCGTTCAGGCGGTCACGGCGGCCGAGGTGCGTGCCAGCTTTGAGCACGGTGAGTTCGTGGTTCTCTACCAGCCGATCGTCTCGCTGCGCACCGGCAAGCTCCTCAGCGCCGAGGGCCTGGTCCGCTGGCTACATCCCACGCTCGGGACGCTCTCGCCGGGGAGGTTCCTACCGGCCGTGGCCCGTGCTGGCCGGATGGACGAACTGGGTGCGTGGGTGCTGTTGACGATCTGCGCCCAGGCCCGAAGCTGGCAGGACGCGGGTATCGCCGTCCCCTGCGTCGGCTTCAACCCATCCGAGGAACAGTTCCGGCCCACATCTCTTCGCGACCTCGTGCGCGCCGCGCTCGATGACACAGGCCTCCCGCCGCAGCGCCTGACCCTGGAGCTGCACGAGGCGGTCATGGGCGACGCCGAACGCGCCAGCGCAACCCTCCAGGAGACCGCCACGCTGGGCGTCCGACTCTGGCTTGACGACTTCGCGACCGGCCCGCCGCACCTGCGCAACCTGAAGCGATTCCCGTTCGACATCCTGAAGCTCGACCGAAGCTACATAGCCGACATCGCCGTCGACGCAGGAGATGAGGCGATTGCCGCAGCGATCATTGGGCTGGCCCACGCGCTCGGTATCGAAGTCGTCGCCGAGGGCGTAACGACCGAAGCGCAGTTGGCCGTCCTCCGCCGCCACGAGTGCGACCACATCCAGGGCTACCTGTTCAGCCACCCCCTCGAAGCCGGCGCCCTGTCAACGTTTCTGTCCGAGGGGCAACACGGCGATATCGACCCGCTCGGCCTGCTGCGGCCATAGCGGGCGCGACAAGCCGCCGTTCATACTGATTCAGGGGCCACGTGTCAGGGGCTACACCAGCGGACACATGGGATCGATGCGCCGGGTCAGCCATGACGCCACGCCGCTCGTAGGGGCGACCCGGTGGGTCGCCCGGTCTCAGGCAACACCGCAACCCGCCATCGCGCCCTTGTCGTGGCGTTCAGTATCCCCGCCCACGGCTGTAGGCTGCCGGTCTCCGTGCCTGCCCAACCACTGGGCGGCGACGAAGACCTGCACCCGACGCCGAAACCGAATTACTCCCGCCGCGCGGCGAGAATCATCGCGTGACGGCGGGCCTGGTCGCGCTCGTCGTTCGGGAGACCGCCAATGGCGTCGGCGTCGTAACCCCAGTCGAGCGTCCCGTCCGCCAGCGCGCGGGAGATGATCACCCGGTGTATCTCGCTCGTGCCCTCGACGAGCGTGAGCTGCTTCGCGTCGCGGTAGTATCGCTCCGTCGCGTAGTCCTTGAGGTAGCCATAGCCACCGAGGATCTGCAACGCTTCCTCCGAGACGCGGACGGCTGTCTCGCTCGCCTGCGCCTTCGCCATCGAGAGGTAATGCGCGATCTCCCGGTCGCTGCCGCCCTGATCCACGAGCCACGCCGCCCGATGGGTGAGCAGCCGCGCGCTCTCGACGCCCATAGCCATCTCCGCGAGCTTGAACGCGATGGCCTGGTGCTCGATCAGCGGCCTGCCAAACGTTCGCCGCTGCTGCGCGTAGGCGAGCGCGTATTGCGCTGCGCCCGCCGCAAGTCCCACCCCCCGCGCGGCAACCAGCGGCCGCACGACGTTCAGGTGCCGCATCACCAGTCGGAACCCCTGGTTCTCCTCGCCCAGCAACGCCGACAGCGGCACGCGGCAATCGTCCAGCACGATCTCCACGACGGGCACGCCGAGCACGCCCATTTTCGGCAGCTCGCGCACGATGCGAAAGCCCGCGTTCGGCAGGTCCACCACGAACGCGCTCACGCCTCGTGCGCCCGCCTCGGGATTGGTCTTCGCGACGACGATCACGAAGTCCGCCACGGTCGCCTGCCCGGCCCACAGCTTTGTGCCGTCCAGAACCCACCCTTCACCGTCCCGCTGCGCGGTCGTGCCGATGTTCGCCGCGTCCGAGCCGGCCTCCGGCTCCGTGAGCGCGAACGCGCCGCGCAGCCGCCCCGTGGCCACCCCGCGCACGTAGCGCTCCTGCTGCTCGGGCGTTCCCGCCATCTGTATCCCGGCGGTTGCCAGCCGGGTCGTGAGCAGCAGGAGACCTGCAGAGCTACAGTACTTCGCGACCTCCTCAATGGCGAGCGCGAGGCCGAGCGTACCCGCCCCCGAGCCGCCGAACGCCGCCGGGAACGCCAGCCCCAGAAGTCCCGCGTCACGAAACGCTTCGAAGAGGTCCTGCGGGTATTTCCCTTCGCGATCGATCGCCGCAGCACGGGGCGCAACCACCTCCCGCGCAAGCGCCGCCGCCTGGTCGCGTATCTGCCGCTGCTCCTCGCTGAGTCCGAAGTCCATCACGTGCCCCCTTCTCCCACCCTCGCATCACGCTGGTTCGAGCCATGGCGCGAACCAGCGGCCGCAGCCCGATGGCTGTCGTCTCCGGTAGTCTAGCCCATTCCTCAGGCACGCCGGGACGCCAACCCAAACGGCCCGTGCCGTAGAATAGACGATGGTAACCAGGAGCACGGAGCGGACGGACCTGGCGGCGCGCTTCGTTTCCGGCGGCGAGGAGGCACGCCGCCGCTGGCTGGGCACGCTCGCCGTGGCCCTTGCCAGCGTCAGCTTCGGCGTCCAGGGCATCCTCGCGAAGTATGCATACGCTGGCGGCGCGAGCGTGCCGACTGTGCTCGCCACGCGCTTTCTGTTCGCGACGCTTATTCTGTGGGCGATTCCCCTGCTCCGGCCCAGCATCCGGCGAACCCACTTGCGGTTGCCACGCGGGCGCGCGCTGGGCGCCGCGATCCTCGGGGCGATCTTCGTGACGAACTCGCTCTTCTACTTTCTCGCGCTCGACCTCCTGCCCGCGAGCACCGCCGTGATGCTCGTGTTCGTGTTTCCCGCGCTCGTCGCCCTCTGGGCGCGCATCTTTCTCGGCGAGCGACTCTCGCGGCCCCAGTTGGCGGCGCTCGGCCTGGCGCTGCTCGGCTGCGTCCTCAAGGTCGATCCCCGCGCCGCGCTCGTGATAGGCGCGGGACTTAGTTGGCTCGGCGTGCTGTGGGCGCTCGGGTCAGCGTTCAGCAACTCCTGGTACGTGCTGCTCGCGGCGGTGTTTGGCTAGGGTATCGCCCCGCTGACGCTCGCGCTGTACAGCGTGCCGCTGACGATGCTCGGTTTCTGCGCGTATCTCGTCTTTGATGGTGGACCCTCCCCGAATATCACCCCCTGGGGCTGGGCGAGCGCCGTCTCGCTGGGGATCCTCACCGGACTTGCGATCTACGGGTATCTGATCGGCGTGGGGCTCATCGGCCCGAGCCGCGCCGCAGTCGTCGCCACGGCAGAGCCGGTCACCACCGT
>JACDAU010000365.1 GCA_013695265.1 Chloroflexia bacterium | reverse complement strand
CGCTTCTTCAAGATCGGCGGTGCGCAGGCGGTGGCCGCTATGGCGTATGGCACCGAGACCGTGCCGCAGGCGTGGAAGCTGTACGGGGCGGGCAGCGTGTGGGTTACCGCGGCGAAGCTGGCGGTGTTCGGCGACGCGGACATCGACCTGCCCGCCGGTCCCTCGGAGATCCTCATCATCGCGGATGAGACGCCCGAACCCGCGCTCCTCGCCGCGGACCTCGTCGCGCAGGCAGAGCACGGACCGGACTCCGCGGCGGTGTTGCTCACGACATCCACGACCATCGCGGAGGGTGTCGCGGCGGAGGTGGCCCGGCAACTCGCGCACCTGCCCCTCGGGGAGCGCGCCGAGCAAGCACTGCAAACATACGGCCGCATCCTGGTCGTGGACACTCTGCAAGAGGCAGTACACTTCGCCAACGAATACGCCCCGGAACACCTGGAGATCGCGACATTGGCGCCGGAGGTCCTGCTGCCGCTCATCTCGAACGCAGCCTCAATCTTTCTCGGCGCGCACACCCCGGTGGCGAGCGGCGACTACGCGACTGGGTCGAACCACGTGCTGCCCACGGGCGGCGCGGCGCGCACGTTCGGCCCGCTCTCGGTTGAGAGCTTCGGCCGGTGGGTGCAGGTGCAGTCCGTGTCCCGCGACGGGCTGCTTGGCCTGCGCGAGAGCGTCGTCGCGCTCGCCGAGGCGGAGGGACTGGAGGGTCACGCCCGCTCCATCGACGTGCGCTTCGAGCGGTGAGCGGGATTGCGTAGAGGCGTTCAACTGAACGCCCGTGCAACTTCGCCTCCACCCCTGTACCTTCCGGGTCAATCCTTACAACCCCCTTTAGTGCCTCAAGATTGAGGTTATCGGTACAATAACCTTACGCGATGACCGACAGCTACAAGGCCGTATAGATTGGCACGACAGTCCACCCAAGATGCTGATAGCTGATTTCGGACGGCTGACCGCTGATAGCTAACCCCTCAAAGGATTACCCTATGCCCAACCGACCGAGAAACATCGACTCGTACTACCGCCCACACGTGCGGGAGCTGGAGCCGTATGTGCCGCCGGAGGCACTGGAGATCCTGGCGTATCGGGCCGGGTTTGATCCGGCCCATGCGTCGAAGCTCGACTTCAATGAGAATCCGTATGGCCCATCGCCGCGTGTCATGGAGGCGCTGGCGTCCATGACCAACGTCCACCTCTACCCCGACCCCATCGCCGGTGAACTGCGCGAAGAGCTGGCAGCGTACACGAGCATGGATCCTGAGGAGATTCTGATCGGCTCGGGCGCGGACGAACTCATCAGCCTGGTCGTCAGCGTGTTCGTGGAGCCGGGGGATGCGGTTGTCGACCTCACGCCCACGTACAGCATGTACGGCGGCGTCACGCTCCAGCACGCGGGCCGGGTCGTCCACGTGCCGCGCGGCGACGACTGGAAGGTGGACGTACCCGCCGTGCTCGCAGAGATCGAGCGCGGAGCGAAGATCGTATGGGTCTGCTCACCGAACAACCCCACCGGCGGCCTCGCCACCGAGGAGGAGATCATGCCACTGCTAGAAACCGGCGCGCCGGTGGTTCTGGACGAGGCCTACTTCGAATTCAGCCGCCACACTTTCGCGCCCCTGATCCGCATGTATCCAAACCTGATCGTGCTGCGGACGTTCAGCAAGCTGGCCGGACTGGCGGGGCTACGCATCGCCTACATGCTCGCCAACCGAGACATCCTTGACCAGGCGCACAAGGTGAAGCTGCCGTTTAACACGACGCTCGCCGGGCAGGTCGCCGCCACAGCAGCGCTGCGCGACCGTGCGTACCTTGCAGCAAACCTCGACGCGCTCCTCGCAGAACGGCAGCGGCTGGTTACGCTCCTCCGGGAACAGGGGGAGCTCGACCCGTACCCATCAGCCGCAAACTTCCTGCTCTGCCGCACCAGCGGAGATGCGCCGGGCTTGCACCGGGCGCTCGCCGCGCGCGGGGTCTACGTCCGACATTTCCCGAAGCCGCGCATTGACGACTGCCTGCGCATCTCCGTCGGCAGACCCGAGGACACCGACCGGCTCCTCGCAGTCCTGGAGGAGGTCCGCCCTGCGGCCCGGCGGGCCGAGGCGGTGCGGGCGTGATCGGGCACGAGACGGCGCGGCGGGGAGAAGCCGAGCGCCAAACGCTGGAAACGACGATCCGCGCGAGCGTAAACCTCGACGGCACGGGCGAGGCGCTGGTGCGCACCACCGTGCCGTTCCTCGACCACATGCTCACCGCGCTCGCGAAGCACTCCCGCATCGATATATCAATCGAGGCGACGGGCGACACGGACATCGACGACCACCATACCACGGAGGACACCGCGCTCACGCTCGGGCGCGCGATCCGCACCGCGCTCGGCGACCGGACGGGCATTGCGCGGTTTGGGTCAGCGCACACCCCACTGGATGAGGCGCTCGCCCGCGTCGTGGTCGATATCTCGGGCCGGCCCTATACCGTGTACCGCGCAGAGGGCGTGGAGGAGTACGTGGGCCGCTTTCAGACGTACCTGGCCGGTCACTTCTTTCGCTCGCTCGCGCAGGAGGCCGGGCTCTCGCTGCACGTAGAACTCCTGTACGCCTCAGACCCGCATCACGCGGTGGAAGCGATGTTCAAGGCGCTCGCGCTCGCGCTGCGTCAGGCGGTCGCCCGCGACGGCACGGGCGTGCCTTCGACCAAGGGCGCACTCGATTGAGCAGCGGAACGAGGACCGTGGCCGTCGTGGATTACGGCGCGGGGAACGTGTACAGCGTTCGGCGTGCGCTGGAGAAAGCGGGGGCGGCCGTCGTGCTCACCGCCGACCCGACGGAGTTGCGCCGCACGGACGGCGTGGTGTTTCCGGGGCAGGGTTCGGCGAAGGCGGCGATGGATCTGCTGAACGCCTCCGGCCTGGCGGACGTGCTGCGCGAGCACGCGCGTGCGGACAAGCCGCTGCTCGGCGTCTGTCTCGGAATGCAGTTGTTCTTCGGCGCGAACGAGGAAGGCCCTTCTCACGGCCTCGATCTCCTGCCGGGACGCGTGGCGCTTATGCGCGGGGAGCGCCGGGTGCCGCATATGGGCTGGAACGACCTCGCGTTCAGCAAACCGTCGCCCCTGCTCGACAACATCCCTGATGGCGCCTACGCATACTGGGCGCACTCGTACCAGGTGCTGCCCGACGATCGCTCCGACGTAGTGGCGGTGAGCGAGTATGGCGGCGAGGTCGTGGGAGTCGTAGGCCGAGGGAACCTGCTCGGCACGCAGTTTCACCCGGAGAAGAGCGGCGAGACCGGCCTGCGGATGTACGAGAACTTCGTCCGGTTGCTGGGATGATCGTACTTCCCGCTGTGGACATCCTGGGCGGCGTGCCGGTGCAACTGCTGCGCGGCGAGTACGACAAGGTCACGCGGTATGGCGACAATCCCCTCGACGCGTCGCTGCGGTGGAAGCAGGCGGGCGCGACGTGGCTTCACGTCGTGGACCTCGATGGCGCGCGAACGGGCGAGAGCACAAACGGCGGCGCGATCCAGGCGATCATCAAAGAGAGCGGGCTGCGCGTCCAGGTGGGCGGCGGGTTGCGAACGCTGCGCGACGTGCAACGCGTGCTCGGCTGGGGCGCGGCGCGCGCAGTCATCGGCACCACAGCCGCGCGCGATCCCGAGTTGCTGCGAGAGATCTGCGCCGCGTACCCCGACCAGATCGTCGTCTCCCTCGACACCCGGGGCGGCGAAGTGGCGGTCGCCGGCTGGACGGAAGGCTCCGGCAAAACCCTGCTCGACGCGGCGCGCGAGGCAGAGGCCGCAGGCGCCGCCCGCATCCTGTTCACCGCCATCGAAACGGACGGCGGGATGGCCGGCCCAGATATCAACGCCATCGAGGCACTGCTCCGCGCCGTCACGATCCCGGTTATAGCGAGCGGCGGCGTCGGGAGTGTCGAGCACCTGGCAGCGCTGGAGCCCACGGGAGTCGAGGCGGTGGTCGTCGGCACGGCCTTGTACGAGGGGCGGGTGCCGACGGCGGCGGTCGCACAGTACTCCAAGCAGTCCGATTGATCCGCCGCACCGCCGCGCCGTACACTGTCCTTCACATTCATTGTCGCGCAACTCATACT
>JACDAU010000363.1 GCA_013695265.1 Chloroflexia bacterium | reverse complement strand
GGGCTGGGACGGCACCGATGCCGGGCGAGCGGGCGAAGCGCTGCCCCGCGTGCGGCCTGATCGTCTATCCTCGGCTCTCGCCAGCCGTGATCGTGCTGGTCACGCGCGGCGACGAGGTGCTTCTGGCGCGCAGCCCACACTTTTCGGATCAGATGTACAGCGTGCTCGCCGGCTTCGTGGAGCCGGGAGAGTCACTGGAGGAGGCGGTGGCGCGCGAAATCCGGGAGGAGACCAGCATCGCGGTGACGGAGATCGCGTACTTCGGCAGCCAGCCGTGGCCCTACCCAAACTCCCTGATGATCGGCTTTACCGCCGCGTATGCTGGTGGGAAGTTGACGATAGACGAGCGGGAGATCGAAGACGCCGGCTGGTACCGTCGGGACGCCCTTCCCCACCTGCCCGGCAGGCCAAGCATCGCCCGCCACTTGATCGACTGGTGGATCGAACAGGAAACACCGGATCGCGCGCGGTGACGGAACCTGCACCACCGTGTACCATTGGGGAGAGAGCACAACGATCCAGGGGCGATGGCCGGTGGCCCGTCGGCCAGAAATGGGATGCAGATGATCCAGGCGCGTGACCTCGTCAAGGCATACGGCGCGCGCGAGGCGGTGCGAGGGATGAGCTTCGACGTCGCGTCCGGCGCGCTGTACGGCTTTCTGGGGCCGAACGGCGCGGGCAAGACTACGACGATCAAGATGCTCGCCGGGCTGCTGAAGCCCACCTCCGGCACGGTACATATCGCGGGGGTGGACGTGGCGCAGCACCCACTGGAAGCGAAGCGCCGGATCGGACTGGTGCCGGACGAGCCGGTCCTGTTCGAGAAGCTGACCGCGATCGAGTACCTCGCGTTCATCGCGGACGTGTATGGCGTGCCGAGGGAGGTTGCGCGCCCGCGCGCAGTCGAGCTGCTGGAGATGTTCGAGCTATCGGACGCGGCGAAGGAGCTGATCGGCGGCTACTCGCACGGCATGCGCCAGAAGTGCGCACTCGCCGGCGCGCTGCTGCACGAGCCGGATGTCCTTTTTCTCGACGAGCCAACGGTCGGCCTCGACCCCGCAAGCGCCCGGCTCATCAAGGACCTGCTGCGCTCCATCGTCGCCCGCGGCGGCACGGTATTCATGGCGACGCATATCCTGGAAATTGCCCAGGCGCTCTGCACGGAGATCGGCATCGTGCAGCAGGGGCGGATCATCGCATCGGGCACCATAGCGGAGCTGCGCGAGCAGGCCAGCGCCGGCGCGGACCAGAGCCTGGAGGACATCTTTCTGCGGCTGACTGGCTCGACGGAGGAGCGCTCCGTCGCGGAGTACCTGCGGTGATTTGGTGAGCGCCTGGTCCCTGCTGCGAGCCCTTCGCCTGCGCACCCTGGCGCGCACACTCACCGCCGTGCGTGGCCCGCAACGGTTACAGCGACTCTCACTCGCTCTGGTCGGGCTGGTGGTGTTCGGCGGCGTACTTGCCATCACCACGGCGACGTTTGGCGCGCTACGGGAAGTCCCGGATGGACCAGCGATAGCCGAGGCCGCGATTGCGGGCAGCCTCACGGTGGCGGTCTTTGTCGAGCTGTTCTTCGGGCTGACTACAGCCGTGTACACGTTGTATCTCTCGCACGATCTGCCGTTGCTGGCGACAATGCCGATCCGGGAGCGGACGGTGTTTGCGTACAAATACTGGGAAACGCTCGCCGCGAACGCCACACTGTACGGCGTGTTGTGGGCGCCGTTCCTGCTCGGGTACGGGTTCGCGACCCGCGCGGGCGCCGCATACTACCCGCTGCTGGCGCTCACGTCGGTACTTGTGCTGATGATCCCGACCGGCCTCTCCATCCTGCTGATCATGCCCGTGATGCGGCTCGTGCCCGCAGGCCGGGCAAAGGAGATCATCGCCGTCCTGTGGACGCTGATCGGGATCGGGGTATGGGCAACCTTCCAGATGCTGACGCGGCCGGGCAGGGAAAGCATGCTCAACGGGGAATATCGTGCCGTGCTCGACGCGCCGGTCTTCCGCGTCCCGCCCGGGCGCTGGGGGGCGGACGCGCTACTCGGGGCGGCGGTGGGCGATTGGAGCAGGATGCTCGGCGGTCTGCTGCCGCTCGTGTCGCTCGCGCTCGCTCTGTACGCCGTTGCCCTCGCCATCGTGCCGTGGGCGTACACGGCAGGATGGGTGCGCGCCGGGGAATCGGGACGCCGGGTGCGCGGCGCGGGCTGGACGAGGCTGCTGTTCAGATGGCTGCCTGCGGACCTGCGCGCGGTGGTCATCAAAGACCTCACGGCGTTTCCGCGCGATCTGCGGCAACTCGCCGGCATGGCAGGCGTGGCCGCCGTCGGCATCGTGATCACGGTCCTGAACGGTCCAGCGGCGGAATCCACAAGCGCCCCTGCATTCTCCTTTCTCCTGCCGTATGTGACGGTCGGCGGCATCGGCGGTCTCAGCGCTTCGCAGGCGGCGAACCTGGCGATTGGCGGGGAGGGCCGCGCGTACTGGCTGCTCGCTGCCGCGCCGATCCGCACCTGGCGGCTCTTGCTGGCGAAGTGGATCGTTGCGTTCTTCCTCGGCATAAGCGCGGTGACGCTCGCGCTGCTCGTTATCTCCCTGCGCGGCTTCTCCGCCACAGGGCTGGTCGTCGGGCTTGGCGCAGGCGTTCTCACGACCGCGCTCATCGCCACGTACGCGATCGGCATCTCCGCCAGCTTCCCGCGCTTCGACTGGGACAACCCACGCTACGCGGTCTCCACCCTGGGCGGACTGATCCTTGGGG
>JACDAU010000350.1 GCA_013695265.1 Chloroflexia bacterium | reverse complement strand
GTGCCTTGTCCCCACCGATCTCGTCGAGCTTCCAGCCTCGGATGAACGGCGATAGCGCGATACACCGCAGGCCCAGCGCCCGCGCTCGCTCGAACGCCGCCGCCGCCTCCCGGTTGAACGCGTTGTATGGCGCGAGCACGGCGGAGACCGGATGCCCCTCGGGCAGATTGTCAAGGTACTCTGGCTCCACCATCCCGAGGGCGACGCTGCCAACCGCCCCGGTGTCCATCCACTGGTGCGCTAGCTCCAACTCGTGTGCGAGCTTCTCCCGGTCCGCGTGTACGTGAACGACGAGCACGTCCAAACGGTCCGTCTGGAGTTCTTGCAAGATGGTGTCAAGGTGGTGCGGCTCGTACGGAGTGAATGGCACGAGGTCGTCCTCCTGCTCCGGTTGTCGGAAGAAATTCCACACCATGATCTGCGCCTCTTCCCGCCGTCCGAGTTCGTGCAGCACGTTGCCCAGCGCAACTCGCTCCTGGTAGTACGTCGTGTCGAAGAGGTGGATGCCGTGGTCAAGGCACGCGGTGACGAGCGCGCATTGCTCCTCAAACGAGGCGGGCGGGTCGTTCCCCAAGGGTTCTATGAACGAGTGCCCGCCCAGTCCCAGCTTCGATCCATCGCTCACGAGCCACTCCTCTCTCCTGCCTTTGTGTGTGCAAACCGATGCCGTTATAGCACAGTCCATGTGGGAGGGGTCAGTCCGCAGTGTTTCGTCGAATGGTTCCCGGCGACCGCAGAAGCCGCACCGACACCGCCTTGTGCAGGCAGAACGCGGCGCGCCATTGAAAAAGCAGGCGACCGCAGTTCTGCCGCAGGGGGCGCCTGCTACTATCGGTGTAGACGAGCGGGAGAAGGCCCGCCGTACCCCGAGGAATCATAAAAAGACCGGAATCAGAGAGAGAGTACCGAACATGAAGGTCGCGATGATCGCGATGAGCGGCGTCCGCGCGTTCAGCGAGGAACTGAACCGCATCGGCATGTCCCTGCCGGGCTTCGTCGAGCGCGGGCGAACCATCGCGTCACTCCCCAGCCTGGGGCTGCTGACGCTGGCAGGCATGACCCCGGACCGGTTTGAGGTCGAGTATCACGAGATCGCGGATCTGCGGCAGCTCGACACACTGCCCCCGTGCGACCTCGCGGCGATCTCGACGTTCACCGCACAGGTCAAGGACGCGTACGAGGTCTCCCGACGGTATCGCGCAGTTGGCACGAAGACGGTTATCGGCGGCTTGCACGCGACGGCCCTTCCGGAGGAGGCGCTGTGCCACTTCGACGCGGTGGTAGTGGGCGAGGGCGAGTTGAGCTGGCCTTCGGTGCTCGCCGATTTCGAGGCCGGGCGGCTGCAGGGTGTCTATCACGCGCACGGGCGAGAGTTTAACCTGGCAGATGCGCCAATGCCCCGCTTCGACCTGCTGGACCCGGAGAAGTACAATCGCCTCACGGTGCAGACCCAGCGGGGCTGTCCGTGGCGCTGCGACTTCTGCGCCAGCTCGATCACGCTCACGCGCCGGTACAAGCTCAAGCCAGTGCCGAAGGTTATCGAGGAGATCCGGGCGATCAAGCGTATATGGTCCCGTCCGTTCATCGAGTTTGCAGACGACAACAGCTTCGTGAACAAGAAACGCTCCAAGGAGTTGGTCCGGGCCGTGGCGGGCGAGAACGTCCGCTGGTTCACGGAGACCGACATCTCGGTAGGGGACGACCCCGAGTTGCTCGACCTTATGCGCGAGTCGGGCTGCGCGCAAGTGCTGATTGGGCTGGAGAGCCCCACATCCGACGGTCTCGATGGCGTCGAGCTGAACCGAAATTGGAAGCGTGGCCGGTTTGATCGCTATCGCGAGACCATCGAGCGCATCCAGTCTCACGGGATCGTCGTCACCGGCTGCTTCGTGCTGGGACTGGACGGCCACACTCCCCAGGTCTTCGAGGATGTGCGGCGCTTCGTTGCAGAGAGCGGCCTGCGCGAGGTGCAGATCAGCGTGCTTACCGCCTATCCGGGAACCCCACTCTACGAACGCCTCCGCAGCGAGGGACGGCTGCTGGACGAGACCGCGTGGGAGAAATGCACGCTATTCGATGTCAACGTGCAACCGCTGCACATGTCCGTGCCGGAACTGGAGCGGGGCCTCATCGAGCTTGGCCAGCAGTTATACTCGGCGGAGGGAAAGCGGGCGCGGATTGGCGCGTTCCGCCGGCAGAACCGGCTGGCGGTGCCGACACTGGGAAAGGAGACTATCCATGCAGGCGACGTCGGATAATCTGAGCTTCTATCGCACGGTGTTCCGCGTGGGCGCGGTGTACGATATGCTGCTCGGAGCGAGCTTTTTCTTCTTCTGGAAGTGGCTCTTCGACGCGATCGAAGTCGTGCCGCCGGAGAACACCTCGTACATCCACATCACCGCCGCGTACGTGTTCATGCAGGGACTCGGCTACTGGTTTGTCGCGCGCGACATGCTGCGAAACATCGATATCGTGAAGCTGGGCGTGATCTACAAACTGATCTATGTCGCCCTTTCGGTGTACTACCTCGCGATCGGGGAATTGCTGCACGCGGTCTTTGTGTGGTTCGCAGTGTTCGACCTGATCTTCCTGGTGCTGTTCGTCGCGTTCCTTCGGCGGGCGCTTCCACTAGCTGGGAGGGATCGTGCGAACGTATAGCCGCGCGGCTGGTCCCGCCGCACCAATCACGTTGCCACCGGTAGAGCTGACGGACGACCCCGCCTTTGCCCGCCGCATCGTCCGGCTCGCGCGCACGAGTTGTGTGGCCCTCGGGCTGGTCTGGTGGCTGGCGGTGTCCACGCTGGACGCCCACCCCGCCCTGGACCTCAGCCTGCTTGCGGGATGGGTGCTGATGCCGTCCCTGCTGCTCCTTAGCCTGCGCCGACCACTCCTCCGGTACGCGCTGGTTCTCCCCTCGTCGCTGGTCGGGCTGCCGCTTCTGGTGATCTCGGCACGCGGGCTGGGGGAGGGATCAATCGCTACGGTGGGATGGCAGATGCTGACCGCAGGCATCTTGCTCGGCGGTACGCTCGGCATCTGGTTCTGGTTCCGCTGGCTGCCGGTGCCGCGCTGGCTTCACGAACCGTTCTCTCCGCACCGCTGGCTGCTCATCGGTCTGCATGTGGGCTTAATCGTCGGCGGTCTGTTGCTGGTTGGCGTCGCTGCGGTGCGGTGAGCCGTCCAGCGTCCCATAGGGATCATGTTGACTTAGTGTCGTAGTCCGGCACAGCAGCAGGCACGGAGACCTGCGCCCTATGGATTGGCCACCCGGTGGCGGGGCGGGCACGAGCAGGGGCGAAGCTTTTGGGTCTCGGCTTGTGCTGGTAATCCGAACGTCTTGCTCCGAAAGCTTCGCCCCTGTACAAGTGCTGACCTTGTACGCTCGCGTCCTGCGGGGTATCATCCCTACATACGCCTCGGCTTCTCCGGCTCGCCGGGCAGGCCGTGGCGCGCGGGTCCTCATGCGCGTTCAACGGGTGATGCGCAAAGGAGCGGGTTGGCGTATGCGTCTGGACCGGGTTGAGCTCCTCCGCAAACACACAATCGCAGAATACGCGTCCGAGCGCGGGGCGGATGACGCTCGTGCGCTCCTTGAGCCGCTGTTGGGTACGCTCTACGGCTTTCTCGTGCGGCGTACCCCGGAGCCGGAGGACGCGGAGGAGGCGTTGGCTGACACCTTGCTCGCCGCCCGTGCGCGCGCGCCAAAGCGAGCCGGCGACACCCGCCCACTGCTTGGCTGGCTGCTCTCGATGGCGCTGCACACCCTGCGCTCTCGCATCGAGGCGAATCCGGCGCTTGAGTCTGGACTCGATCACGCCCGTGCCGATCTTCCCGTGCGGCTGCGCGCGGGTCTACTTCGGGCGTTGCCGCGTCTGAGCCGGGCCGAGCGGCTCGCGCTCGGTATGCGCTTCGCGGACGCCCTCCCCGTCGCCGTGATCGCACAGGCGATGGGACGGCCGGAGCGCTCGGTGCATACATTGCTCGGCACGGCGCTGGCGAGCGTCGGGCGGGCGTGCTACCCGAACCTCTCCTTGCCGCAGCCCGAGCCAGAGCAACTCGACTGCTATGTGTCCACACTCCACGCGGGCGACCACGCCGTGCCGCCCGCCTCCCTCTGCGCCGAGTCCGCGGCCCTCGTGACTGCGCTCGCGGAGCTGCACACCCCGGTCAAGATCGTGCCGGGGGTGGAGGAGCGGGTGTGGCGAGAGTATACCGAGCGGCGTGAGGAGTACCTGCCCGGCCGCCCGCTTCCAAGTGCGCCAACGTGGCTGTTGCCCGTGGGGCTGGTACTGCTGCTCGCGCTCGCGCTCGGGGCTGGGTCGCTCTGGCTGCTCTCGCGCCAGTCGCCGCCGGAGGAGCCGAGGCGAATTGCGGGAGCGGCCCCGGCGCCGTCCGCAACGTTCGCACCCGCGTCCTCCGAGTACACGACCACGCCCACGTCCCCCCGTCCACTGTACACCCCAGGACCCGGCAGGCAGGCACTGAGCGAGCTGGCGGGGAAACTATATTTCGTGCAGCCCGGCATGGTGCCGGAACTGTTCTCGGTGCATCTCGGGGCGCGCGATCCCGCCGGCCTCAGTACACCGGAGCGGGTGCTGCGGTTTGGGCCGGGCACGCTGACGTACGACATTTCGCCCACCGACGGCACTGTGGCGTACAGCACGGGGCGAGGGCTCTGGACGCAGAGCGCCGAGGGCGGTATCCGGTACCTCGCCCCACTCGCGCGACTCGGCCCGACGGGCAGACCGCAGCGACTGCGGGACTCCGCGACGACCGTGCGCGCCCACCACGCGACGTGGCATCCACAAGGACACACTGTCGCGTTGGTGGACGCCGGGTGGACGCCAGCTGGCCCCGGCACGGGCAGCGCGGTGTACGTCTACACCCCCTCTCTTGATACCGTGCTCGGCGAGCCGCTGTTCGTCCTTGGTTCCGATGACGAGGTAACCGGCTTGCGCTGGAGCACGGATGGGAAATACCTTGCGGTGCGCACGCGGCGGGGCAGCCATGTGGTTCGGGTGGCTGCCGAGGGTATGCGGCGGCGCTCGTTTTTCCTGGAGAACCGAGACGTGTACTGGTCGCCGGACCCGGCGATTCGGGATTTGTTGGTCACGGAGCGGCGTCGTTTGGGTGTTGATGCGCCGTTCGGTGTGGCGGAGTTCGATGGAACGAACTACCGGCTGCTTGGTAACGCCGCCTTTGTGTCGTGGCAGCCAGACGGAAAGAGTGTCCTGTTCGCGCAACACGGTAGGCGGGTCGACGCCGGCATGAGCCTGTGGCGGCTGGACCTCGCCACTCGGGCAAGTGAGAAGATGTCGGATGTGCCCGCGATGGGGCGCGGCGTTCGCGAGGTGGCGTTCTCGCCCGACGGCCGCTACCTCGCATTCACTACGGCCCAAGGCGCGTGGGTCGCGAGCGTCTCCGACGGCGAGGCGGTGGAACTGCCGGGGGTCTCGGTCCGCGCCCATAGTCTCCGATGGCGGGGCGACCCGGCGCGCTATCTCCCACCCCGCATGCCGCTGAGCGAGCCGGGGACAATCCTCTACCTGCGCGGGCTTCGCTCCGGCAACGACCCGCCGAGGCAGACGCTGAACCAGCTCGATCCGCAGACCGGAAAGGACATCGAGGTGCTGGCGGGCGCGGAGTTGGGCTATGCGGTGTCGCCGTTCCATACATCCGTCCTCGTCGCGGCGGACAACCGGCTGGAGCTGGTGGCGCTGGAGTCCGGCGAGATCACGAGACTGCGCACGCTGCCACCGAGCGGACAAATAACAGCGCTGGCGTGGCATCCCAATGGGTCGGAGGCCGCGTACGTGGAGGATGAGCACACGGCAACGGGGGGCGCCACGGTCCGGCTGATGAGTACAGACCTCAGGACTGCGCGTAGCACGGCACTTTGGAAGCCCGACGCACGCAACGCCCCGACGACGCTCGCGTACGCGCCATCGGGCCGCTGGTTGTTGCTTTGGAACCGGTATGGTTGGTCGCTGCTTCCCGCGCGCGGCGGGCGGCCTGTGGACCTGCCACGGGCCGGGAGTGCGACGTACGCGTGGCGGCCCGGACCCGGCCCGGACCGGCTCCTGCGCTC
>JACDAU010000347.1 GCA_013695265.1 Chloroflexia bacterium | reverse complement strand
CGCAAGAGGGCAAGGCGCTTATCTCCGTCGCTGATTCCGGGCAGGGGATCGCGCCCGAGGATATGCCGCACATCTTCGAGCGTTTCTATCAGGCGGACCGCGCGCGATCGAGCAGTGGCGTGGGGCTTGGACTTGCCATCGCCCAATGGATCGTGCGCGAGCATGGCGGAGAGATCGAGGTGTCCAGCAACCCCGGCCAGGGGAGCGTCTTTCTCGTGCGCCTCCCGCTCGCCACCCCGGCGTCCAGCCCCGAAACCCTCCCCGCCTCCTGATCCGCTCTGCTTTCTGGTACCCCTACAACAGTCGGCTGAACTCGTCCGCTGACAGCCCAGCCTGTCGGCGTATGGACCGTAAGGTACCGGCAGGTAGGTCGCGATTGCCGTGTACCGGCACGACGACGAGGCCAGACACCCCAAGCTTATGCAGGTAGTGGTGACTACCCCTGACGTGCGAAAAGTTCAAAGCCTCCTCGGTGCAACGCTCCGAGCGCCGTTCTGCCGCTGACCCTCGGCAGGCGGGTCACGCCGTGACTATCTCAAGCTCGACTGTTTCCAGTTCCGCACCATTCTTTGGAATCGGCAACCCGTCCCTGCGCGCGGCCTCCAGATAGCCGAGTATGGCCTCCTTTGTCTGCTCCAGCGCCGCGCCCCGCGTTTCGCCATAAGTCGACATGTGGCCGAGCGCAGGGACATACGTTACCCATGCCTCCGACTCGGCGTCCCACTCCAAGAGCACTTTGTATCGCCGTGTTTCCATCGCAGCGCTCCTCCTGGAGTGAGTGTAGCGTATCAGACGAACTCCGGCTGACGATAACGCAACTGTCATTCCGAGCCCCTTCGCTTCACTCAAGGGTAAACTCTGCGAGGAATTCGTGGTCGGGGGTACGGGTGCTTCGCTGCGGCTTGGCATGAGATGCAGTAAGGTTCAAGCGGAGTGGGCATCAGCAATCAGTAGTACGAGTGGTGTCCGATCCCGCCGATGTGGCCCGCCGTGGAGGAGGCTACCGATCCGAATCCATCACCCATCGGATGATCTTCCCGGTCCGACAGTCAATGATTGCCTTACCGCCAGTCGGCAAGGATCCCTGGAGATCGTCGGCCCTTCGGCTGAGGTCGTACGCAACTCCCATACTGTCCGGGTCCGATGCATCGGGCACAAGATCGAAGCGCAACAGACCGAGGATCTCGCCCTGCTGATGGCGTCTATGGAAGTAAGCCCAAAGCTCCCGCTTATCCGCATCGTCGAGCCCGGTAGTCGCCGTGACAGACTCGCCCTTAAGTGTGTCGATCTC
Organism: Chloroflexia bacterium; assembly: GCA_013695265.1. Lineage (GTDB taxonomy): Bacteria > Chloroflexota > Chloroflexia > Thermobaculales > Thermobaculaceae > JACDAU01. The sequence continues at coordinate 5,358 of JACDAU010000347.1, read as the reverse complement.
GGTGATCCGTTGTCCGCGCTTGTGGGAGTTCACGACGTACCATTGCAATGCCGCGAGATCGAGGGAGCGGGACATGCGCGCCCTGTCCCCCCGGTTGAAGCCGTCCAGGAAGGAAGCCATTATCCGCTGCACATCCATGCGGTCGCAACCGTCCGGGTAGGTTACGGTTGGGTCGGCGCTCAATCCTGTTGGTCGTGTGGTGGCGCGCTTCGGAGCCGAGGTGCCGGTCGGAATCGCTTGACTGGTCGTCGGCTTCGATGTCGCGGTTGATGTTGGCCCCGTCTCCCGTGCCCATACGGTGTTATCCGCCTGAACCGAAGCTGTCACAGTCGCTGCGGTAGCCAGGCCCTCCGAGGTCGGTGAGGCACTGATCGCGCCGCCTCGACCGCAAGACACGAGCAGAATCGCGGATACCGACAGGGCGAGCTTCGATATCTTCTCTGTCATCTACTCAACCTCGCGGGCCACAGGAGGCGGGCCGTAAACGATGGGAGGGCGTGTATTCTAGCAGAAGAACCGGGTAGACTGCTGCAAGCCATTCCTTCGATCTCCCATCACGCACGTTTGGCGCGAACCCATAGCACAGATGGATATGCTCACCGCCTCCACGCAGCGTCGGGAAACGTTTGGCGCAAACACCGTGATACTCCCCGCCTCCTCACGCTCTGAGCGTATTCTGAGCTTTCGCCGATAGAATGCTACTATATGACTGGATACAGTGTTGTGGAGGGCAGGAAGATGCGAAACATAGGAAAGCTGTCGCTGGGCATCGCGCTTGCGGCCATGCTCGCCGCGCTTGTCGTCGGCGCGGGCGTGGCGCAGGGAGCGGGGGACGCTCGCGGCGGGGTGTACGAACGGTTCGTCGCGAAAGTCGCCGCGCGGCTCGGCAAACAGCCCGATGAGGTGCACGCCGCAATCGTGGCAGCGCAGGGTGAGATCGCCGATGAGGAGGTCGCCGCAGGGCGGATACCGGAAAAGCGCGGCGCGCGCATCAAGGAGCGTGCGCGCGAGGGCCGCGGACTGGGCCTCGGCGTGCACAAAGGGCACGGCCACCTGATCGGCCGCGTGACCAAAGTGAGCGGGGATACGCTCACGATCGAGACCTCACGCGACACGAAGACCGTGCGCCTCGGCAAGGACGCCACCGTGCGCGGCCCGAAGGGAGCGAAGGGCGGAAAAGTTACTGTCGGCAGCTATGTTCGCGTCACGGGCAAGGCTGATAGTAAAGGAGTGATCGCAGCTCAAACCGTGCGCGTGATGCCGCCGATGCAGGGGATTCGGCGCGCGTTCCACGACGGGCAAGCGCAGGTCGCCGCGTTCCTGGATATCACCCCGGACCAGTTCCGAGCGCAGCTTCGGGCGGGCAAGAGCCTGGGAGAGATCGCCGGCCCGAAGCGCACACCAGAACTACAGAAACTGCTGGTGCATGAGGCTGGGAAGCGGGTGGACGACGCCGTAAAGGCGGGATACCTCGACGAGAAGCGCGCCGCGAAGATCAGGGAGCACCTGCCCAAGTGGGCCGAAAAGGTCGTGACGCGGGAGCGCGGGATGGGCCGCCACGAAGGCCACGGGAAGAGCGACGAGGACTAGGGGCGCCGCGCACAGCGGCGAGGCAGAGGGGGCGTTCCGTCGAACGCCCCCTCTGGTGTGTCATACTAACTCCGGCTGGATGGTAGCGCATCTGTCATTCCGAATCGGCGAGGAATCCGTGCTCGGGGTTACGGATCCCTCACAGAGTTCGGGATGACATGCACCTGAGTTCAAGCGGATTGCGTATCAGTGCATGACGTGGGCTACGGGATCGGCGTGCCGCCGGTGACGCCGAGCGTCTCTCCGTTCACGTAGCTCGACTCCTGGGAGGCGAGGAACACGTACACGGGCGCAAGCTCCGCGGGCTGCGCCGGACGCTGCATCGGGGACTGCTGGCCGAACTGCGACACTTCTTCTGGCGGCATCGTGCTCGGGATGAGCGGCGTCCACACCGGCCCCGGCGCAACGCTGTTCACGCGGACTCCCTGCTGAATCGCCTCCTGCGCGAGCCCCTTCGTGAAGTTCACAATCGCACCCTTCGTGGAGGCATAGGCGAGCAGAGACGGCTTGGGCTTGTACGCTTCCACGGAGGAGGTGTTGATGATCGTCGCGCCCGGCTGCATGTGCGGGAGCGCCGCCTTGCAGAGGTAGAACATCGCGAACACGTTCGTGCGATACGTGTGCTCGAACTCCTCCGAGGAGATCTCCTGAATGCTCTCGTACGACATCTGGAACGCGGCGTTGTTTACCAGAATGTCGATCTTCCCAAACTCCTGCACGGCCCGCTGCACCATCCGCTGGCAGGTGCCCTCGTCGGTGATGTCGCCGGGGAACTTGACCGCCTTCTTGCCGGAGCGTTGCACCGCCTGCGCGGCCTCTTCGGCGTCCGATTCCTCCTCCGGCAGGTACGAGATCAGCACATCGGCACCCTCGCGCGCGAACGCGAGCGCCGTGGCGCGGCCGATGCCGCTATCGCCGCCCGTGATTATCGCGGCCTTACCCTCGAGCCTGCCGAATCCCTTGTACGTCTCCTCGCCGTAGTCCGGCTTGGGGTCCATCTGGCTCTCGAGTCCAGGCGGTTTCTGGGGCTGATCCGGGAACTCCGGCTGCGGGTGCTGCTCCGTCGGGTTCTGCGGCGTGGTCTGGTCCATGTGCTTCCGCTCCCTTCTTGTATCTCGGTGTCTATCTATACGCAAAAGCAATGCATCAGCCGTGCCGAGAGATCGCACCGCAGTCTGACCGTAGGGGCGCTGTGCAATACTGAGAACAGATGCGGCGAGGTATTGAGCGGTCCGGGTGGGCAACACTATGGCACCAGGATTCTGGAACCGGAGAGGACGGCGCCGAGCGTCCGCACTCGGGCTGTTGGGCGTTGGCGTGACGATCCACTATCTCGGTGGCAGTTTCGCCGTTGGGATGCTGCTCTGGTTCGTGGTTGCCGTCGGAATCGGCGCCCTGGTTGCGCGTCCCTGGGGTCTCCTGCTCACGGCGGTGCCGTGACCTCTGGGCGTGGGCATCGGGCTGCTCACCGGCAGATATGCGTTCCTCGGGGAGGCGTGGCAGGTCGCGGCGGGGTGGAGCGTGCTGGCAGGAGTGTGTGGCGCTACTTTGGGGCTAGCACTCGCGTCACGCCGCAGGGGAGGCAAAGTTGACAACAAAGGAGCGTGAGTGCCACACTTGTAGCGATCACTGGACCGTCTTATGCGGACCAGGGAAGCGTATATTGGTAGCAGATGACCTCGCGGTCATCCGGCAACGAAGGAGTTCGGACTTTGGCTGACAAGAAGGTACGAGTAGCGATTATAGGCGTCGGCAACTGCGCCTCCTCCCTGGTGCAGGGGGTTGAGTTCTACAAACACGCGAGCCCTGATGAGTCGGTCCCCGGCCTGATGCACGTTGACTTCGGCGGCTATCACATCCGCGATATCGAGTTCTCCGCTGCGTTCGACATCAACGTCACGAAGGTTGGCAAGGACCTCAGCGAAGCGATCTGGGCGGCGCCGAACAACACGATCAAGTTCTCGGATGTGCCGCACCTCGGCGTTCCCGTGCATCGCGGGATGACGCACGACGGCCTGGGCAAGTACCTTAAAGAAATGATCGAAAAGGCGCCCGGCCAGACGGCGAACATCACCCAGGTGCTCAAGGACACGAAGACGGATGTGGTTGTCAGCTACCTGCCGGTGGGCAGTGAGATGGCGACGAAGTGGTACGTCGAGCAGATCCTCGACGCAGGCTGCGCGTTCGTGAACTGCATCCCGGTGTTCATCGCCCGCGAAGAGTACTGGCAGCGCCGCTTCCTGGAGAAGGGACTCCCGATGATCGGGGATGACATCAAGAGCCAGGTCGGCGCGACGATCACCCACCGCAACCTCGTGCGCCTCTTTGAGGAGCGCGGCGTGAAGGTGGAGCGCACATACCAGCTCAACTTCGGCGGCAACACCGACTTCTACAACATGCTCGAGCGGGATCGCCTGGAAAGCAAGAAGATCTCCAAGACGAACGCCGTCACCTCCCAGCTCGACCTCCAGGACATCGAGGACAAGAACGTCCACGTCGGGCCGTCGGACTACGTGCTCTGGCTCGAGGATCGCAAGTGGGCGCACATCCGCATGGAGGGCACGACCTTCGGCAACGTGCCGCTCAACGTGGAGCTGAAGCTCGAGGTGTGGGACAGCCCGAACAGCGCGGGGGTCGTGATCGACGCGGTGCGGTGTGCGAAGGTCGCCCTTGATCGCGGCATCGCCGGCACGATCGCTGGCCCGAGCGCGTACTTCATGAAGAGCCCGCCCGTGCAGTATCACGACGACGTGGCGCGCCGGATGGTGGAAGAGTTCATCGACGGTACGGATGAGACCCGCCTGCCCACCGCCACCCCGGAGGAAACCGAGAAGGAGCTGGTGGTCGCCACCATCGACTAATCCTTCCCTGGACCCGGCAAAAGGGGCGCGGCAGCAACGCCGTGCCCCTCCTGCGTGCCGTTGGCGGGCTGGGGAGGGCAACCTAGTTATGCGCAATACGGTTGAACCCTGTTGCATGTCATCCCGAACTCCGTGAGGGATCCGTAAACCCAACCACGGATTCCTCGCGGGCTCGGAAAGATGGTTGCGCTACTGTTCAGCCGGGGTTCGTAGTAGGTCAGCGCCTGAGCCGCGCGGACCAGAGCACCCACCAGATAAGCAGCGGCTGCAACGGAAGACGCAGCCACCAGCCGAGTGCGCCAGTCCGCACGCTCCCGACCTGAATCTCGTTCACCGCCATGTGGACGTTCGCGGGGAAGATGAGCACGAGGAGGACGGCCAGCCCCCAACCCGCGGCGCGCCGGACACGGGGCGACGGCACCGCGAGGCCGAGGCCCCCGAGGATCTCCAGCAGCCCGCTCACGAGGACCAGCTCCCGGTGCAAGGGCAGGTACGACGGCATCACTGCCTCGTACACGCTGGGAACGACAAAGTGCAGCGTCCCGGCCCCGATGAAGCCCGCCGCGAGCAGTCGGCGGCTCCAGTCCCGCGCACGCGTGAACCGATCTCGCGTTACGCCGCGTCGGGATGGCGGATGGTTTGTCAGAATACGCACATGAGAGTATACCCCCGCGCCGCGAAGCCCAACACCTTTGTTGGCAGGTATCAGTTCGGTTCAGCGGTTGACCCAGGCGCACGCAACCACTATCATCAGCGCAATCGGGAACGCTACCCGCCCTTGCCCAAGCTCGAATACTACGTCGTGCTCATCCGCCCCGCATGGACCCACAGGACGATTCGCATGACCAGCAGGCACAACTGAGAAGGGAACGACATGGATCATACCGCGAACATCCTGGCAGAGAAC
>JACDAU010000278.1 GCA_013695265.1 Chloroflexia bacterium | reverse complement strand
GGTCGGGCTGCTGATCGCGTCGGCGACCGGCGCGGACAGTTCCATGTTGACCGCCCTGGCCGGCGTGGCCGGGCTGACGTACCCGCCGGTGTCGGCGTGCATGCGGGCGCTCTGGTCGGAGCTTCTGGATGGGGACGACCAGCGTCAGACAGCATACGCCTTTGAGTCCGTGGTAATCGAAATCTCGTTCTTCACAGGGCCATTACTCGTGGGCCTGCTTGCTGCAGTGGGATCCCCGTCCGGCGCGGTGCTGGTGGCGGCCACATTGGCGGGTGGTGGGGCGCTCGGTTTCGCCGCTTCGCGTCCGTCTCGCCAGTGGCGCGCCGAGCGAGCCGACGGCGCCGTACGCAACATCCTCGGGCCGCTGGTATCCCCGGGTCTGCGAACCATACTGCTCATCTCGGTTCCGGACGGGGCGAGCTTCGGGGTGATGGATGTGGCGTTGCCCGCGTTCGCTGACGCCGAGGGGGTGCCTGCGGCGGCGGGGGTGCTGATCGCGGCAATCTCCGTGGGGAGCATCCCCGGCGGTCTCTGGTACGGGGCGCGCAGGTTCTCCATACCCCTCTCGCGGCAGTGGGCGCCGCTGCTCGGCCTGACGGCGGCGGGGCTCGCGACCCTCGCGCTGCCCAATACGATCCCCCAGATGGCGGTCCTGCTCGCGCTGATGGGCTTCACGATCGCTCCCGGCGTGACGTGCGCCCTCCTGCTCGTAGACCGCGTCGCACCTGCGGGCACGCTCACCGAGGCGTTCACCTGGTGGACCACGGCGCTCGTCGGAGGGCTCGCGGGCGGCACCTACGTGGCGGGGATCGTGACAGAACACGCCGGGGTGGACGCCGCGCTACTCTCCTCTAGCGCCGCCGCTGCCGTAGCGGCTACGCTGGCCCTGCTCTTACGGCCAAGCTATGATACGCAATCCGCTTGAACACTACTGCATGTCATCCCGAACTCCGTGAGGGATCCGTAAACCCGACCACGGATTCCTCGCACGCTCGGAATGACAGAAACGCTACTATTCAGCCGGAGTTGGTATGACACCTAGCAAAGACCATGGCTAGCCTGACGGGCGGTCTGATGCAGACAACCCCCATCACTATTCCATCATACCGTCACGTCTGCCGATCTCCGCGTTCAGCGATTGCGGGCAGGGCCGTCGTGCCAGCACCGCTCAATTCCGCGATTGTTTACCATATGTGGCAGGTGGTATACTGAAGGTATGGAGAAAACGACAGTATACATCCCGCGCGAGATGCAAGCCTCGCTGAAGGCTCTGGCGCAGCGGACCGGCAGATCACAAGCCGATCTGATGCGGGAAGCGTTGGAGCTCTATGTTCGGGGGCAACAGCGTCAGCTACCCAGCTTCGTGGGCATCGTTGAAGATGGCAACCTTCAGGCTCGGGATGTCGAGGGCTGGCTCGAGCAAAACTGGCACGCGGATTGATAACCCTCGACACCTCAGCCGTCGTTGCATTGCTCGATGCGCGGGATCAAGATCATGATCGGGTTCGCGAAGCATTAGCGGCGGATGCGGGACCGTACCTGTTACCGGTGGGCATCCTGGCGGAGATCACCTATTTCATCGAGCGAAGAATCGGCCAGAAAGTCCTCGATGCCTTCCTTGCGTCACTGGAAATAGGCGATCTTGCCCTGGACTGTGGCGAGCAGGATCTCGCTCGAATCCGGTGGTTGGTGAACCGTTACGCCGATCTGCCGCTCGGCTTCGCCGATGCCGCCGTGACTGTCTGCGCGGAGCGACACGGCGGTCGTGTCCTGACGCTGGACGTACGCCACTTCGGCGTGGTTGCCCGAGAAGTGGACCTCATCCTGCTGCCATAGCCCTGGACAATAGTCGGCGTAGTTGGGTGCACGGCTCGTCTGGCTTTTTCATCGGTCGCCCGAGGGGCGGCATTGCGCGGCACTCATACTACTCACTACCGGTAGCCCAGGGCAGCCCCCGGTAGTCCTCGGGGATAAGCGCGTACACGTGGACATCGCGCGGCTTGCCCTCGGCGTCGGGCAGGGCGTTGCGCAAAGTGCCCTCGTGGACGAAGCCCAACCGCGCCGCAACCGCCCGGCTCCGCTGGTTGCGCACGTCCATGCGGATGAACACGCGGTTCGCGGCCAGCGCATCGAACGCCCAGCGGGTGAGGAGCTGCACCGCCTCGGACATATAGCCCCTGCCCTCGGCGGTGCGCCGCAGCCAGTACCCGATCTCGAACGAGCGCAGGTCCCAGTTTATACCCTGGAGTCCGCAGCCACCGAGCAAGCGCCCGGTCTCCCGCTCGAAGATGCCGGCGGACAGATTCTGGCGCAGGAGCCACCACGCCGCGGCGCGCGCCACGTACTCGCGCGCGTCGTCCACGGAGCGGTAAGTGGCCGCCCACGGCAGCCACGGCGCGAGGTGCTCGCGCGACTCGTCCACCGCCTCCCACAGGACGGGCGCATCGTCGGCACAGAATGGCCGCAAGCGCACGCGGGAACCGTCCAGATACTCCGGCAGCTCGATCAGGAGGGGCGAGTTGCCCTGCGCGCCGCTCATTTCACCGCCCTCAGCGTCGCCAGCCCCGCAGGCGGCACCTCGATCCGGTGCAGACCCGGCGTGAGGTCCATGCGCTGGGTCCGCACCACGGTGCCCCGGCAGTCACGCACCTCCACCTCCCGCTCACCGCCGTCTGTGACAAGCTCCAGCACCGCGCGTTCACTCAGCGTGCCATTGACGATCAGCAGGAGTGTAGGCGGCGGCGCATCGAGCGCGACAACGGCGTCCACGTACACTGCGGCAACCAGCTTCTCCGGCGTGCGGGCGAGCACCACGGGATACATCGCCTCCGGCGCGAGCGGCGCGAGTTGTCCATCCAACAGCACGTCGCGGTGCTCTCGCCAGAAACCGAGCCAGAAGCGCAGCATCGCGACGTGCTCCGGCGGCACGCGGTCGAGCAACACGGAGATCTGCGGCACACTGAACAGCACGTTCAGCAGTTGCAGCGCCGCGCTTTCGGCTGACTCCTCGGGATGCCACATCAACATGTCGGCGTGCGCGGCGGTGTTTCCACACAACAGGCGGACGTCCAGAGTCCGCACGCGGTTCTCGACGGCGTCGTTCGGACAGTCGCCCGCGCGGAACATGTTGCCGTACTTGCGCATCAGCGGGCCGATATAACTCTGACGGAACTCCACCATTACATCTGGCTTGATCGCGCGCAACCGGGCGATGACATCTGTGAGCAGCCGGTCCGCAGCCTCGGGCACGGCGTCAATGTCCCGGCCACCGCCACGCTCGCCCTGACGGTCGGGCGTGGGCTCGAACGCGTCCACGAAGTCGAGCTTGAAGCCGTCGAGATCCCACTCGCGCATCGCCGTCGCATACGTCCCGATCAGGTACTCGCGCACATCGGGGAAGCGAGGGTCCAGGATGGCGGTCCCGAGGCGCGCGTTCTCGCCGAGAAACTTGCCCTGGAAGCGGGAGTACGCCGCAGAATGCACACCCACGAAGGGCACGGAGTACCACAGAATGTACCGCAGTCCCAGCGCGTGGACGCGCTCCACGTGCGCGCGCATGTCCGGTATCTTCTCCGACGCGGGCTGCCAGTCGCCCGTGTATGCGTAGCCGCGCTCGTTGCTCGTTGTCTGCCACCCGTCGTCCACGATGACCGCCTCGCACCCCAGCGCCTTCGCGAGCCGGCAC
>JACDAU010000253.1 GCA_013695265.1 Chloroflexia bacterium | reverse complement strand
TCCCACGCCTGCGCCGCAGTCGTGACCGTCCCAGCCACCACGACAAGGTCCAGCCCGGCCTGCACCACCGCCGCCACGCCTTCGTTCGCCGGTACCTCCACCGCTCTCACGCCTGCTGCCATTGCGTCGCGCGCAGCCTCCTCGGTGCCCTGGTCACCATCGAGCAGGAGCAGGAGGTGGGCATCAAGGAGACGGCGAACGGCGTCGTGCTTCGACAATAGTCGCTCCTCTACCAGGACGCCGCGAGCGCGGCAAGCTTGGTCCGCGCATCATCGGCTTTTCCACCGTGACCACTCACCGCAGTCTGGAAATCGTACCCGAGCAGGGTTTGGATCGAGGCGCGGGCCTGGGCCGTATCCTCGTTCAGGAAGGACGGCGGAACCCTGAACCGTGCAAAGGTTATAATCGAGTCCGCGGCAAAGAGCACGTCGCCACGCAGCAGGGAGACGTGGCCGGGCGTGTGTCCCGGTGTGTGGATCACTTCCAAATCGCCGATACGCTGACCGTGTGCGAGAGGCAGCGTATTCTGCGGTGGACCGTACCGCATTCTCCCGCGCATGAGCTTGTTCGCTACCCGTGCGCCGAGCGCCTCCGTATGCTTCTCCCCCAGTGCGTACGGCACGTCGAGCGGGTGAAGGTACACCTCCATATCGTTTACCCGGTGCAACTCCTCCGCGCTGCCGATGTGATCAAGATGCCAGTGCGTGAGAATGAGCCGCCGCAGATCACCGAGCGCGAGGCCGATCTCACCGAGCGCATCCGCGATCTTCTTTCCCTTGCGGGGGATACCGCTATCAATCAACGTTGGCACGGGTTCCATGACGAGAAACACGTTGCTCACCCGCCCGATATTCAACTGGTGGACCCCTGGTGCTATCTCCATGTATTTCCCTCCCGGCGAACCGCTTTGCAAGAAGGTGGCCGGGAATGTGCGTCATTGGGCGGATGTATAATGGGGCGTCTCCGGCCCCGATCCACGAGGAGGACTCCCCCCTATGCGGTTGTACGATACCTTGTCTGGCGAAGCCCGTGCATTCGAGTCCGGTCCCGAGGTCAGCGTGTACGTTTGCGGCATCACGCCGTACGATACCACCCATCTCGGCCACGCCTTTCTGTACGTTGTGTTCGACGTGCTGATGCGCCATCTGGAAGCGCGCGGGCATTCGGTGACGTACACGCAGAACGTCACGGATATCGACGATGATATCCTCCGCAAGGCCGCAGAGCTGGGCATGGACTACCGGGAGTTGGCGCGCCGCGAGACGGAGCGATTCCAGCGTGACCTCGCCGCACTCAACGTCCGTCCACCCGATCACTATCCCCGCGCTACCCAGGAGATCGACCGAATGGTGGACCTCATTCGCCGGCTCGTCGAGCACGGCAACGCGTACGAGCGCGAGGGCAACGTGTACTTCCGGCTCAGCAGCTACGCGTCCTATGGCGCACTGAGCAAGCTTGACCGGGCCGAGATGCTGGAGCTCGCCGCCGAGCGTGGGGGCAATCCGGACGACCCACTACGCGACGACCCGCTCGACTTCCAGCTCTGGCAAAGGGCCGCGCCGGGCGAGCCAAGCTGGCCCAGCCCCTGGAGCGACGGACGTCCCGGCTGGCACATCGAGTGTTCCGAGATGGCGCTGCGCTATCTCGGTCAGCCAGTGACCATTCATGGCGGCGGCAGTGACCTCATCTTTCCTCATCACGAATGCGAGCGGGCGCAGTCCGAGAGCCTGAACCCCGCCGACCCGTTCGTGCGCTACTGGATGCATGTCGGGATGCTGCGCTACGAGGGCGAGAAGATGAGCAAGAGCCTCGGTAACCTTGTGCTTGTCGGCGACCTCCTGGAACAATACTCTCCGGACGCCATCCGCCTCGCCCTCCTCTCGCACCATTACCGGGAAAGTTGGGAGTATGAGCACGAGGTGCTCACGACGGCGCAGTCATGGGCCGATCAGCTCGCCGCCGCGCTGGAGCTTCCCTCTGGCGAAGGCCAACCCCTGGACCCCTCGCTACGGGCTGCGG
>JACDAU010000222.1 GCA_013695265.1 Chloroflexia bacterium | reverse complement strand
ACACGTGCACGAGGATGCGGTAATGGAGGGACTGCGGACTGGTCCCCGCGATTTCCGGCCCGCCCCCGCTCGTCCGGTCCGGCGTATCACCGCTCCTCGGGCTCGATCCACTTCCGGGTGACCGGTGGCGTGTAGCGCTCCATCATGTCGAGGAGCAGGTCCGGGTCGGGCTCGGTGAGCACGAGGGCGCGATGACCGGGAAGAACGAACCCCTCCGCGACCGCCCGGTCGAAAAGCTCGATCAGAGGCCCGTAGTAGTTCTCGATGTCGAGCAGGCCGCATGGCTTCGTGTGGATGCTCAACTGCGCCCAGCTCAGCACTTCGAGGAACTCCTCCAGGGTGCCGAATCCGCCGGGCATCGTGATGAACCCATCGGAGAGGTCCGCCATCAGGGCCTTGCGCTCGTGCATGGAGCCGACGATGCGCAGGTCCGACAACCCGGTGTGCGCGAGCTCCTTGCTGACGAGCGCCTCGGGGATCACACCGATCACCTTACCGCCCGCCGCCAGCGCGGCGTCCGCCAGGGTGCCCATCAGCCCCACGCGCCCGCCACCGTATACGAGCCGCAGCCCGCGCCGCACAATAACTTCGGCCATCTGCCGCGCCGCCGCCTGGTACGCTGGCCTGATCCCGTCGCTCGATCCGCAGAAGATGCAGACACTTCGCATACTGACTCCAGATGGTTATGGGTGAGACGCTCCAGAACATGATCACGTGCTGCTGGTCTGCGGCTGTGGCTCCATTGCGCGAGGGCACCGGTGCTTATCCCGTTTCTGTGTCGTTGTGGCGGCTCTCCCTGGCCACTCTGTGGTTCTTCGTGGCCACCTGATCGCCGGACAGGCACGGAGACCTGCACTCTACAGCACACATGCGCCACGGCCACGCCGTATCGGTATTAGTTCCGCTCGGACGGACGCAGAAGCGCTTGCCCCGACCGTTCCAGGGAAATCAGAAACCGAGCGTTGACGGGTACAGGGTATCATGAGGGCGTACACGGCGTGGGGCTCGGTTATGGGCGCTCCGTGAGAAATATGGTCCAAGTGGAAAGGACAATGATGCGAGTTCAGTTGCGGGCGAGGTCTCAGGGTTCCGTTGGGCTGCTCGCCCTCGGCGACGTGCTGGCCCTCATGGCGTTTCTCGTCGTCGGGCTCGCGAACCACGACCGCACGTCAGACCTGCTCACCGAGGGTGCCCGAATCGGTGTGCCGTTCGTGATCGGGTGGTTCGCGGCTGCCATCGCGCTTGACGCGTTCGCACCGCAGCAAGGCAGGCGAGCGCTGATGCTCCGCTCGACACTCGCATGGGCGGTGGGGATCGCTATCGCACTGGTGTTGCGCAACACCGTGTTTGGGAGCCAGTTCAGCCTCGTGTTTGCCGTCATCGCCTATGTCTTTACCGGCCTGTTTCTTCTGGGCTGGCGTGGCGTGTACGCGTTTTTGCTCGCGCGCTCGTAAACTTATCCACAGTACGGCCTGCTTATCCACACACGGTGGACAAGTGGTGGAAAACCATGTTGATATCGGGCCGCTGTCATGCTGGTCGGAGTTGGGCGTTGCTTCCGCGCCCCGGAAGCAACTTTTCCCTACCCGAACAGGTGAGAAAGAGTTGCATTTCATGGGTCTTATGTCCTATACTGAGAGTCAGTCGCGCAAACGGGTCTACATCTATCTAGCCTACCTTTTATATGGTTGAGTGATTTCCCCACAGTTTGCAGTTACGTACGGGTTTGGCCGGCGGCGTGGTACCAGTCGATCGGGCGCGACACGAGTTACATATAGGAGAGACTTACTTTGGCATACGCGGACAAGACCCTTACCTGTCGGGACTGTGGGACCCCATTCGTTTTCACCCAGGGCGAGCAAACATTCTACGCCAGCAAGGGGCTCACGAACGAGCCGACGCGCTGCCCGGATTGCCGTGCCGCTCGCAAGCGCACCCAGTCTGGCGGCATGGGTGAGAGCAGCTACGGCAGCGGTGGCGGCAGTAGCAGTTACTCCAGCGGTGGTGGCAGCTACAGCAGTGCCCCGCGCGAGATGTTCGATGTGACGTGCGATTCCTGCGGCAGGCCGGCGAAGGTGCCGTTCCAGCCGCGCGGCGACCGTCCCGTCTACTGCTCGGACTGCTTCCAGCAGCAGAAGTCGACGCGCTCGACCAGCAGCTACGGCGGCTACTAGACCACCCGAGTCAGAACTGCACCAGAAAGGCCCTCTCATCGGCGAGGGGGCCTTTCTTCATGGCCGGGAAGGCCGCCGGTTCCAGCAATAATCGGGGGTTGGCGGTTGTGTCCGGCGTGCTTCAGTGCGAATGCCAGCATGATCCGCTCGGACCAACAGCAGTGCGACGTTGTAGTCTCGGAGACTAATCCTGCTCCCAGCGGTCCCGCCGCAGTTTAGCCCCCCACGGTTGCTGGAACCAGGGCCACGCAGCCATCTTGACAGTCATGCTTTTGCCGGGCTATCATTTCGCTATCTAGACCCAAAGGTTTTTGCGTGCCTGCCACGTACCCATACGTACTGGGCGGGTGTCAAATGAACCTTAAAAACAGAATAGGAGGGAAAGGCAATGATAGACCTACTTGTCCCCTTATCTCTGCTCCTCGGCGTGCTTGCAGGCAGTGCAGGCGTCTACTTCTACCTGCGCTCCCGCTCGGACGGTAACCTCCAGGAGATCGAGGCTCGCACCTCGCTCCTGAACGAGGAGACCGCCACGAAGCAGAAGCAGCTCGTGCTCGACGCACAGGCAGAAGCGCTGCGCATCCGCAGCGAGGCCGAAGCAGAAGTCCGGGAGCAACGCACAAACCTGAGCCGGTCGGAACGCCGGTTACAGCAAAAGGACGAGAACCTCGATCGCAAGCTCGACGCCCTTGATGGCCGGGAGCAGCGGTTGCAGTCCCGCGAGCGTGATGTCGAGAAGCTGCGCACCGAGGCGGAGCAGATCAAGGCGCAACAGGCACAAGAGCTAGAGCGCCGCGCGCAGATGACCCGCGACGAAGCAAAGGCCGAGCTCATCCAGCAAGTTGAGGTGCAGGCCCGCGACGACGCGATGCGCCGTGTGCGCGCCATCGAGGCAGAGGCAAAAGAAGAAGGGGGCCGCCGTGCTCAGATGATCATCTCGTACGCGATTCAACGGCTCGGCACTGAGTATGCATCGGAGACGAGCACCTCAACCGTGGTGTTGCCCAGCGAGGAGATGAAGGGCCGGATCATCGGCAAGGAGGGGCGGAACATCCGCGCCTTTGAGCAGGCGACCGGCGTGGACGTTATCATCGACGACACGCCCGAGGCGATCACACTCTCCGGTTTCGATCCGGTCCGGCGCGAGGTGGCGCGGCGCTCGCTTGCCAAGCTGGTGAGCGACGGTCGCATCCACCCCGCGCGCATCGAGGAACTTGTCGCCAAGGCGCAGACGGAGATCGACTTCGAGATGAAAGAGGCAGGCGAGCGCGCTGCGCTTGACGCGAGCGTTCAGGGTCTGCACCCGGATCTTATCAAGCTGCTGGGGCGGCTGAAGTATCGGACCAGCTATGGTCAGAACCAGCTCAACCATGCGGTGGAAACGTCGTGGATCGCCGCGTCACTGGCCTCCGAGGTGGGCGCGGACGTGAACGTCACGAAGACAGCAGCGCTCCTGCACGACATCGGCAAGGCCGTAAGTCACGAGGTCGAGGGGCCACACGCCCTGATC
>JACDAU010000207.1 GCA_013695265.1 Chloroflexia bacterium | reverse complement strand
GGCCGGTACGGTGAGCCCGAGGACGTCGCCGGCGCCGTGGCGTTCTTAGTGAGCGACGCAGCCGCGTATATCACAGGGCAGACACTGAACGTCGATGGCGGGATGGTAATGGCTTAGGTCCCGCTAGCCTTGTGCTCCCGCAAGGCCGGCGGGACAGGCGAGCTATCCATCGAGATACGTGAGACATGCGGTTTGTTCCAACCTCGATCTGTGATTCGATGTCTGGGCTGGCTGCTCGCCTGCTTGCGGCGAGTCCGGTAGAGTGAACACCGAACCCCCATCGTCTGAGGAAAGGATTCCCGAAATGCGGTTGATGCTACACACAGCACCCGGCCTTGACCGTATCCTCTGGCGGGAGGTGCGCTCGCTCGACCCTGATGCGACGAACGAGGGCGCGCGCCTGGTTGGCGGACGCAACAGCTTGCTGCTCGTGGAAAGCGACGACCCCGATGCGCTGCTGTACTCCCGGCTCTCGGAAGACTTGTACGCTCTGGTCGCGCACACGCAGGAGTTGGCGCTGAGCCGCAAGGGTCTGGAGCAGCTAGCCGAGTTGATCCATCGAGCGCCCGACTGGGATGCAGGACTGCGGCTCCACGCACAGTTCACGGGCGGGAGAGCTGGCAGGCGGCTTAGCACGTTCCGTGTGTTGGCGCGGGCGCAGGGGGAGCGCGGCTACCAGCGTTCTGAAGCGTCTCGGGCGATTGCCGCCGGGCTGCAAGCGCGACTGGGCAAGAACTGGCGCCTCGTTGAGGACGACGCACAGGTCGAGGTCTGGGTCACGCTAATCAACACGGAAGCGCTGGTAGGGATACGGCTGACGACGCGAACGCAACGCCATCGCGCGAAGGACGCCAACATCCCCGCGTCCCTGCGGCCAGCGGTGGCGGCGGCGCTCGTCTACCTGACCGATCCCGAAGATGAAGATCTCTTTCTCGACCCGTTTTGTGGCGCGGGAACGATTCTCCTGGAGCGAGCCGCGGCGGGCCGGCATCGGCTACTCATCGGCAGCGACAGTTCTCCGCAGGCGCTGACTGCGGCCCGCGAGAACATCGGTCCTCGGCACAAGCCGCTCGAACTTCACGGCTGGGACGCGACACATATTCCTTTGGGCGACGCCTCCGTCAGCGCCATCGCCACGAACCCGCCGTTCGGAGAGCAACTTGGCAGCCACGAGGAGAATCGCCGGCTGTATCCTCGGTTCCTCGCCGAGGCACATCGGCTGCTCACACCGGGTGGCCGGCTGGTGGTCATCACCTCGGAGACGGAGCTCATGCAGCGGGAGCTCGTCCAGCCAGCCTGGACTATTACAAGCCGCTTCCCCGTCGGCGTCCTCGGCAAGCGCGCCCAGATATACGCCGCCCGCAGGAACGAAGGGTGAGCAAGCCGTCGTCTTGCCTGGCTGGCCATCGCTTTTGTTGCTATCCCCCGGCGGCTTCTGTTACCATCGGCGCATGGCAAACAGCGTGAAGATCGGCATCATTGGCGCGGGAACCATCAGCGGCGCGTACCTGGAGAACGGCAAAACGTTCGAGGCGCTCGACATCATATCCATCGCGGATATCGTGGTTGAGCGCGCCCAGCAGAAGGCCGCCGAGTACAACGTCGCGAAGGCATGTACTCCGGACGAGTTACTCGCGGATCCGGAGGTGGAACTTGTCATCAACCTTACCATCCCTGCGGTACACGCGCAGGTCGGACTGGCTGCGCTTGAGGCGGGGAAGCACGTCTACAGCGAGAAGCCACTCGCCACGGAGCGAGAGGATGCGCAACGTCTGCTCGCGACCGCAAAGGAGCGGGGCTTGTTGGTAGGATGTGCGCCGGACACGTTTCTCGGCGGTGGGCTGCAGACCTGCCGCAAAGCGCTTGACGACGGATTGATCGGCGAGCCGATCGGCGCGACGGCCTTTATGATGGGGCACGGTCCAGAAGGCTGGCATCCCGATCCCTACTTCTTTTACCAGCCTGGCGCAGGGCCGATGTTCGATATGGGACCGTACTACCTGACGGCGCTCGCGACGCTCATCGGGTCGGTGCGCCGCGTGACCGGATCGGCCCGTATCACGTTCCCGGAGCGGACGATCACGAACGAGGCCAAGTATGGCGAGAAGATTCCGGTGAACACGCCGACGCACATCGCTGGCGTGATGGACTTCGAGAATGGCGCGGTCGGCACCATCATTACCTCCTTTGATGTCTGGGCGTC
This sequence comes from Chloroflexia bacterium, assembly GCA_013695265.1. Classification (GTDB taxonomy): domain Bacteria; phylum Chloroflexota; class Chloroflexia; order Thermobaculales; family Thermobaculaceae; genus JACDAU01. The sequence continues at coordinate 15,808 of JACDAU010000207.1, read as the reverse complement.
CCGCCTGCCTCGCATCGAGATCTACGGCACCGAAGGGACGCTCGGCGTTCCCGATCCGAATGGTTTCGGTGGCCCCGTGCTCCTGCGGCGCGCGAACGAGCGGGACTGGATGGAACTGCCCATAGAACACCACTATACTGGCGGCAGCCGGGGAGTTGGTGTCGCCGACATGTGTCACGCGCTGCGCTCTGGCCGGCCACATCGCGCGAGCGGCGACCTCGCGTATCACGTCCTGGACCTGATGCACGCGTTCCACGACGCCTCAAGCGAAGGCAGACACATCGAGATTACGTCGACCTACGAACTCCCATCCGCCCTGCCGCTTGGCCTCCCGGTCGGCGTGCTCGACGACTAGAGATTCCTGCATTAAAGCTCCGACCCGCTGCCCGCACGAAAACCACCGATGTCGGCGTACTTCGTAACGAGCGCCCTGTCGGTCCCAACTTCTGGTTAACCCGTGCTTTCCGATCCGCAGTCATTGCAATTGGCGATGCTGCAGTTGTTCAGAGATCGGCCTCCGAGTGTCCCACCATACTGTCCAATTCGTCTGAGCTGCATTTCAGTTGACACCCTACCTGCTGCTCCGTACCATGAACTCGTCGACGTGAGCACCTGTAGCGCGTGAGGGGAGCTTCCTTGCAAGATTCGCTGGGCGTGGTGGTGCTGGCTGCTGGCCAGGGCACGCGAATGAAAAGCTCCGTTCACAAGGTCTTGCATACCATCGCTGGGCTGCCGATGATTGATCACGTGCTCCGGGCTGCTATGCCTTTGGCCGCCGCACATACTGTCGTCGTCATCGGGCATGGGGCCGAGCAAGTGCGGGCGCACGTAGGGGAAGCGGTTGCGTACGCGTTGCAGGACCCACCCCAGGGCACGGGCGACGCGGTGCGGTTGGCGCGGCCGCAACTGGAGGGCCGTGTCGAGACCGTGCTGGTGTTGCTTGGCGATAGTCCTCTTATCCGGCCCGGCACCCTGGAGCGGCTGCTGGAGGCGCACAGAAGAGAGGCGTCGCTCGTCACCCTGCTCACGGGCCGCACGCACGACCCAGGCCGAATCGTTCGGGACTCGGGGCGCAGAGTGTGCGGCATCGTCGAGGAGAAGATGGCGACACCTGGACAGCTCGAGATTCAGGAGCGAAACAGCGGGGTTTGTGCGTTCCGCGCAGATTGGCTCTGGAACCGCCTGAACACCCTCCAGCGGTCCAGCATCGGCGAGTACCTCCTGACCGACCTTACGGCGCAAGCCGTCTCGGAGGGTGAGACGAACGACCGCTGGCCGGTGAGCGCGGTAGAACTCGAGGATTCCACGGAGGCGATGGGGATCAACACCAGAGTGCAGCTCGCGCAGGCCGAGCGGGTCGCTCGTCGCCGGTTGCTGCACGATCTCATGCTTTCCGGTGTGACGCTTTCCGACCCAGACACCACCTACGTTCACGCAGGGGTGGAGGTCGGGGTCGACACCACGCTGCTGCCCGGAACCCACCTGACGGGTGCGACGCGAATCGGCGCTGGTTGTACAATCGGTCCTTCGGCGAGTCTGGACGATAGCTGGGTGGGGGACAATTGTACCGTGCAATGGTCGGTGGTTGAGCGGTCTCGAATCGAGGACGGGGCGGACGTTGGGCCATACTCGCACCTGCGCCCCGACTCGCACATTGGCCGTGGGGTGCATATCGGTAACTTCGTGGAAACGAAGAACTCGGTGATTGGGACGGGATCGGCAAGCGGTCACGTCAGCTATCTCGGTGACGCGGTGATCGGGCAGGAAGTGAATATCGGCGCGGGTACGATCACGGCGAATTATGACGGAGTGCGGAAAAACACGACCACGATTGGGGATGGCGCGTTCATCGGCGTGGACACAATACTCCGCGCGCCGGTCGAGGTAGGTGCGAACGGGCGTACCGGCGCCGGCTCGGTGGTCACTCGCGACGTACCCCCCAACCGACTGGTCGTGGGTGTCCCGGCCCGCCTGGTGCGCGAGCACACAACCCGCCGGCCGGAGCAGGAGAGTGAGGGATGATGGAAAGCCGGCTGCGCATCTTCACGGGAAACGCAAACCCACAGCTTGCCCACGATATCGCGGGCGGGCTTGATATGGAGGTGAGCGACGCACTGGTCGGCGCGTTCAAGAACGGCGAGTCACGGGTGCGTCTGGATGAGAACGTGCGGGGCTGCGATGTCTTCATGGTGCAGAGCACGTGTATGCCGGTCAACCACTCGCTGATGGAACTGCTGTTCATGATCGATGCCGCGCGCCGGGCTTCCGCGAAGAAGATCACCGCCGTGGTGCCATATTATGGGTATGCCAAGCAGGAGAAGAAGACCACGGGCCGCGAGCCAATCTCCGCGAAGCTTGTCGCAAACATGATCGCAACTGCAGGCGCGGACCGGCTGGTTGCCGTGGACTTGCACGCGCCCGCCATTGAGGGCTTCTTTGACATCCCCGTCGATCACCTGCGCGCCGCTCCCCTTCTCGTTGACCACTTCAAGCAGGAAGATCTGTCCGACGCTGTGGTGGTGTCTCCGGATGCGGGAGGGGTGTTGCGGGCCAACGATTTCCGCCAACGTATTGGGGTGCCGCTCGCCATCATCGCGAAGCAACGCCCCCGTCCCGATGAGGCTGAGATCATGGACATGGTCGGCGACGTGAAGGGAAAGACGGCGATCATCGTCGACGATCTGGTCAGCACCGGCGGAACGCTTACCGAAGCTGCGGAGATGCTGATCGACAAGGGCGCCAGGCGGGTCTGGGTCGCCGCCACCCATGCCGCCTGGGTGGGGAGCCCGGCCGCGACGGAAGCGCGCAAGCTGCTTACAAACTCCTGGATCGAGCGAATCGTGATCACCGATACGATTCAGGTGCCGCCCGACGAGCGCAACGAGAAGATTCAGATCGTCTCTGTCGCGTCCCTGCTCGGTGAGGCAATCATGCGCATACACAAGGACCTGTCCGTGAGTGCGCTGTTCCATTGAGTTCGTCACACGTTTCATCGACCAACCCTCTTTCCTCCCCCATTTATATACGGGCAATTACGCCAGTTGACGCATCGCAGATCGCCCAATGGCGCTATCCACCACCGTACGAGATCTACAGCCTCTCACCCGAGGATGCAGAATCGCTCATGCGGCTCGAGTTCCAATACTACGCCGCCCAGGACGACGAAGGCGCGCTCCTGGGGTACTTCTGCTACGGTGACGACGCACGGATCCCCGCAGCGTTCGAGCAGGGACTATACGCCGACGGGAGCTTGACGGATCTTGGTTTGGGGATGAGGCCCGACAGGACGGGCCGAGGTCTGGGGACGGCGTTCCTCTCGGCTGGCTTGACGTTCGGTGAGCGACTGTTCGGTGCCAAGGGGTTCCGCCTCACGGTGGCTGCCTGGAACGTGCGAGCAGTGCGGCTTTACGAGAAATGCGGCTTCTCTGCGGCTGACGCGTTCACAATCCCGGCGGGCGGGGTGTCCTTTCTGGTCATGACGCGCTCTACTCCTCGTACCGGCCAAGCACAATCGCCGCGTTGATCCCCCCGAAGCCGAACGAGTTGCTGATGATACGGCTCACATGGGCGCGCCTTCCCACGTTCGGCACATAGTCGAGGTCGCACGCTGGATCGGGAGTGCAGACGTTGAGGGTCGGTGGCAGATAGTCCTCCGCGAACGAGAGGAGGCAGATGCCCAGCTCCATCACCCCACTCGCACCGAGCGCGTGAGCGTGCATGCTCTTCGTGGCGCTGATCGGCACCTTCTCGGCACGCTCGCCAAGCGCCGTCCTGATTGCCACGGTCTCTGCGGCGTCCCCGAGTGGCGTGGAAGAGCCGTGTGCGCTCACGTACTCAATATCGTCGGCGGCGCACTGAGCATCGGCCAGCGCCATAGTCATGGAGCGCGCCGCCTGCTTGCCGGAGGGTAGTGGCGCGGTCATGTGATACGCATCACCGGAAGATCCGTATCCCAGGATCTCCCCGAGGATCGGTGCGCCGCGCCGGAGTGCGTGCCCTAGTTCCTCGAGGACCAGCGCCGCTGCTCCTTCACCCATAACGAAGCCATCCCGCTCCGCGTCGAACGGACGGCACGCGCCACGGGGGTCGTGATTGCGGGTGCTCATGGCGCGTATCAACGCGAAGGCGCCATACGTCAGCGGCGCGAGGGGGGCCTCCGCGCCTCCGGCCAGGATTACGTCTGCCCCACCGAGGCGAATCGCGCGCGTTGCCTCACCCACGGCCAGCGCACCACTCGCGCACGAGTTCGTATTTGCGAGCTGCGGTCCGTTCAGCCCCAGTTCCATTGCGATGTTGCTGGAGCTCGCGCCACCGAATACAGAGAGCGCCAGTGTCATGCTCACGTTCCGCAGCCCCTTCTCGAGATACAGGCGATGCTGCTCCTCCGCGTACCCGACGCCACCGAGCGCACTGCCCATGTAGATACCGACGCGCTCGCGCTCTTCACTCTCCAGGCAGAGGCCGGCGTCCTCGACGGCCTGCATAGCGGCAGCGAGCGAGAACTGTGAGAAGCGATCCATCCTGCTCGCCCGGCGCGCCGGCACATACGCCGCGATGTCGAAGTCGTCTACCTCTGCTCCCACGTGCGACCGTAGCTCCGAGGGATCGAAGCGCGTGATACTGCGCACGGCGGACGCCTCACGGTGTACGCCCTCCCAGAGTCCGGTGCGGGTCTGTCCGATAGGCGTGACCGCCCCGACGCCGGTTATGACGACTCTACGGTCTTCCATCTAGCGCGCTACCTTCCTGCCTGCGTTTCCGCAAGCTGCTTGATGCGTTTCAGTGTCTTCCCGGCTATGTTGTGAATGAAAAACCGGCCGATGATGAGTTCGCCGATAGTGCGAACAAGCGGCGGCCATCGGAGGCGAAGGTCGTGTTCTATCCGGACTCTGGTGCCGCCCCGCTCGCGCGTCAGGCGCCATTCCACGTCCATCCCCTTGGTCACGCCTCGAATATGCTTGAATCGGACCTTTTTCTGGCGCGGCAGGGGATACAGGAGCGACGTCCAGCGTACCGGGATGCCGCTGCGGGATGCGCTCATCTGCACGGTGCGAACGTCACCTTCCGTCTTGAGGAGGTGCACGTAGCGGTAGTGGGGCAGTATCTCCGGCCAGCGCTCCACCGCCTCTCCAAGCGCATACACGACTTTCGGGCTCGCATTGATCCAGATCTCGTCCGCTTGCCTCATCCCGTGCCTCCCACTTGGGTGCGTTCCGTGTCTCCATGGACTGTAGTGCATCTCGCGAGACGGCTACGGCAGCAGCAAGTCGCGCACATAGCGGGGCCTGAGCACGCGGCGAGGATCCTCATAGTCGCCGAGCACGCCAGCGAGGGTGGTCCGTACCGAGGGATGTCTCAGCCCGCGGGCCGCGCCGTACTCCAGGAGCTTCGGGTAGCTCACGACGGCCTGCACGATGAGCACTACGAGGCTCTTCTCGCGGAAAGCCGCCTGGCGCGCCTTTGCATACGGTGCGAGCCGCTCGCGACTCGCGCTACCGTGGGCGAGTGCCGCCGTCGCAACGTCGGCCAGTAGCTCTCCACCCCGGACAGCCCGATAGATGCCCTCCCCGGTAAAGGGGTCGGTGTAGCCGGCGGCATCGCCCACGAGCGCCCATCCCTCGCCACTCACCTTTCTCACACGTCGAGCCATCGGGCCAACGCCCCGGACGGACCGCAGCCGATGCCCCCTTCGGAGTCGGGGTGCGATTGCTGGGAACATACCGAGCGCCTCATCGAACAGGCCCTCGCGGGTGTGCGCTGTTCCCCGGTAGCGGCGTGTATCCAGCGCCATCCCGACGCTCATGAGTCCACCGGGCAACGGCGCGATGCCACAATAGCCCCAGGGCCCGACGTGCATCTCACAGATGTCTGACCGAAACCCCTCAACGTCAGCGTAATGCGCGACCAGTCCGAGCCGCCGGGGCCAAAGCGAGCGCGCACGCGCGCAGAGATCGCGGCTGACGACCGAATGCAACCCATCCGCGCCGACGACGAGCTGTGCGCGAACCGCCACGCGCGTGCCGCTACCGCCATCGAGTGTGACGCCTAGAACGCCTCCGCCATCACGGAGGACCGATGTTACGCGTGCGTTCTCCCGCACCTCGACGCCAGAGCGGCGCGCGTGGTCGAGGAGGATCGGATCCAACCGCGAGCGGGACATCGTCAATGGGGGACGGCGATCACCGCCGTCGCGAAACTCAATGCGGATGGTCCGTCCCTGTGGAGAGTATATCTCTGTTGCTGTGAGGCGAACCGGCCCTTCCTCTTCATACGCGGGCCGCGCTCCCAGGCGGTCGAGCACATCGATAAGGCTGGGGCTCGCATACTCCGAGCACGCCTTTTCGCGCGGAAAGCGCGCCTTATCGAGCAGGAGCACGTCGTGCCCACTCTGTGCCAGGAACGCCGCAGTAGTCGAGCCTGCGGGACCGCCGCCAACCACTACGACCTCTCGACTCTCCACGGCAACGTCGCTCCTGCTCCCGCCTTCTCGGCGATAAGTTCTAACCGGAACATCGATCTCTTCCTAGCCCGCGCCCGTAGAATCCCTGCGGCTATGGCAAGTGCCTCGATCTCCTCTACCGTGTACGCACGCAGGACCGAAAGTGGTCCATCATGTCTGGTCAGCGGATCGTGCGCAATCACCTCAAACAGCAGTCGAGCGCTCCACCAGGCCACACGCCCTCGCGCGAGGTCGTTAACCAGTATAGCCCGGCGCGCGACGCGGTACATTTCTGTGAGGACCAGGCGTGCGGCTACAGGCGGGAAATGGTGGAGCGCCAGGTTGCACATCACGTAGTCGAAGCTCTCATCGAGGTATGGCAGGTTGGTCGCATCCGCGGCCTGGAGCACAATATTGCCCCGGGCAGCCACGTGCGCGCGCGCAAGCATGAGGACCGGCTCGCTGATATCTGTCGCAGTGATTCGCAGGTCGATGGAACGGGTCCGCGCCCAGGCGGCAAGTGCGAGCGGGATATCCGCTGTGCCGGTGCCGACATCAAGCAGCGTGGCTCTTGCGCCCGCTGTGAGCTCTGCGCGGTCGGCGAGAAAGTCGAGAGCGATCCCCGTTCCGCCGAGCCACCGATTCACGCCGCGTATCTGCGCCATACTGCCCGCCAGGTGGTCGCCGTGTTCGTGCGGGGCATCCAGCAGCTCCGCCTGCTCGCGTCTGGACGGTGCGGGAAGGCGCAACTATCGAACCGTCTGAGGACCGCACCGCCGGAGCGTGCTGAGTCGTATGACCCTGATCTGGCGGTCGGTCCTGGGAGTGCCGCGTAGCACCTGCTCCCATGCGATGGTTCCGTTGACTCCCTCGGTATTGACCGAGTCGATAATTTTCACGCTCGTGTTGCTCCGTTTCATCCGATTCAACTTGCAGCACGGGCATCATAGCGCAGAAGCGCTCCCGCGTGGTATCCGTCCTTTGAGGCGCCGGTGCGATTCGGTAGAATGGAGTGAAGTTAGGCGGGAGTAAACGATGCTGACTGAACAACAGACGCGTCCCATGAGCTATTGCAGCGATCCGTACTCGTATCGGCGCAGGCAAAGCCACGAGGTGCATGTAGGGGACATCGGGGTTGGTGGGGAGAACCCCATCCGCGTGCAATCCATGACCACTCCACGCACGCGCGACATTGAGGCGCAGGTGGCACAGACGCTACGCCTCGTCGAGGCAGGCTGCGAGATCGTCCGAATCACTGCGCCTACGTCCGCTGATGCCCGCGCGCTCCGAGAGATACGCGCGGGGCTAGAGGCCAGGGGGGTGCGGGTGCCGCTCGTCGCGGATATACACTTCAGCCCCCACGCCGCGATGGAGGCTGCGTTGTGGGCCGATAAAGTGCGGATCAATCCCGGCAACTTCGCGGATGCGAAGAAGTTCGCCGTGCAGGAGCACTCGGACCACGAGTATCAGCTCGAGCTCGAGCGTATCGCGGACAAGTTCCGCCCGTTCGTGGAACGGTGCAAAGAGCGCGGCGTCTCCATGCGGATCGGTACGAATCACGGCTCGCTTTCAGACAGGATAATGACGCGCTATGGCGACACGCCACTGGGCATGGTGGAGTCCGCGCTTGAGTTCGTCCGGATGTGCGAAGACTGGGGCTACCGTGAAGTCATCCTCTCAATGAAGGCCTCGAACCCAAAGGTAATGATCGCGGCGTACCGCTTGCTCGCGGCGCGCATGGACGAGCTCGGGATGACGTACCCGTTCCATCTCGGCGTGACCGAGGCAGGCAACGGCGAGGATGGCCGCATCAAGTCTGCGGCCGGTATCGGCTCTCTGCTCGAAGATGGTATTGGCGACACGGTGCGCGTCTCACTGACGGAAGATCCCGAGTTCGAGATTCCCGTTGCTAAGGAACTCGTGCGGCGGTACGCTGACCTCCACGACGGGAAAGATGGTTCCTCAACTCCCGTCCTGGTTGATAGTCGCAACCCGTTCGAGTATTCCCCTCGACCGACCAGGGAGGTGGCGCTAGGGTCGCACGCTCTCGGTGGGGGCAAGCCGGCGCTCGTGTTCGTCCGTTTGGACGGTGCGTTGTCAATGACTGCGGCGCTCGGCTTGAACCGGCCCATCGGTCGGGACGCGCTGCGACCAGATGCGCTGGTGTTGCCGGTTCACGGGGACGCGGACCGAGATACCTGGCACAACGTTCGGTTGAACTCAGGTCTTATGAGCACACGGCCCGCCCTGATTGCCAGCGTCACAGACGGGTTGGCTATGGGCATTGTCGCGGACGCTTATCACGTGCCATTGCTTCAGGGGCACGACCACGACATCGCGAGGGTAGCCGCGCTGGCGGCCGAGTCCAACACGGCGTTGCTGCTGGAGATGCACGCGAATACAGAGGAACCCGTTCGCCAGGCCACGCGCCACAACTTCCCGGTCGTCGCAGAACTCATTGCGTACGCACAGCGTGCGGAGGAAATCGGAGTCGCGCGGCTGATTCTTGCCCTGCGCATCCAGGACCGAGCCTACCGGATCCGGGCGTATCGTCTGCTCGACTCTCTCCTGCGCGAGGGGCGGAAGGACTGGAACCTGCACCTCGTGGTTCCGCCGGGGGGTGACAACCTGATTGACGCGAGTATTAGCCTCGGTTCGCTGCTCTGCGACGGCATCGGGTCAAGCGTATCCGTGGATGGCGAAACTCCTCACCCGGTGCGCATGCGATTGGCGTTCAACATACTGCAGGCCTCGGGGGCGCGGCTTACCAAGACGGAGTTCATCGCGTGCCCGTCCTGTGGACGGACGCTTTTCGACCTCCAGTCAACGACGGAGCGTATCAAGCAGCGAACAGGGCACCTCAAGGGGGTGAAAATCGCCGTGATGGGCTGCATCGTGAACGGCCTCGGCGAACTTGCGGACGCGGACTTCGGGTATATGGGCAGTGGCGAAGGCAAGGTGAACTTGTTCGTCGGCAAGACCTGCGTGGAGAAGAACCTGCCGGAGGCCGTCGCGGACGAGCGGCTCGTCGTGTTGATCAAGGCCCACAACCGCTGGATTGAGCCGCCGGAGGCAGGCGAATAGCGGACACCAACGCGAAAGTCGAATTGTCCAAGGTGGTCGGTCTTCGGAAAGTTGCGCGGGTATCCGTAGTTTGCCTGGCGGTCTCGCTCCTGTCGCTCGTCGGCGTCGTGCTTTTTGGTCTCGTGGTACCGGCAGCGGACCGTGGAGTGACAGCAGTACGCATCGCGGCGGGCTTGCTGATTGTCGGATTGTTCGCGGCTGCGGTGCTCGGTCACGTGCTCGGTCTCGTCGCGTTCTTCCGATTGGGCACGGAAGCTCCGCAGGAACCGGCCCGTGTGCTCGCACTTGTGAGCGTCGTCCTGGGCATTTTGATGCTCCTCTCGTGCCCCTTGCTCGGGGTGCTGTCTGCTCCTGCGTTTGATTCTGTCACGGGGACGGGGTAGACGTGGTAGTCCCTCCTATCCATCCACGACGGCAATGCCGCCGTCCCATTCGTGCCGTGGTATGCGTCCCGCTGGCCTGTTCCTTGGCCCCACCGAGCGCCATGCGGAGCCGTGTCGGAGGGGTGTTATAATCCTGGACGATGTATTGTGCCTCCCTCTCCCTCACCAACTTCCGCAACTTCAAGCAACTCGACGTAGAACTCCCAAACGGGCCGATCCTGGTTCTGGGGTCGAACGCCAGTGGTAAGACGACCCTGCTGGAGTCGCTGTACTTCCTCGCGACCACGAAATCGCACCGCGCCACGTCGGACCGGGAACTCGTGAATTGGGACGCGCAGCCTGACCTTGGGATCCCGCCCTTCAGCCGGGTCGCAGCCCGCATCCAGCGCCGCGGCACCGTGGGCGTGGAGATCATCGTCATGCGTGGAGAAGGGGCTGACGCCGATTCCGGCGTGGCTCGGAAGCGCATTCGGGTGAACAACGTGGCGCGCCGCGCGATTGATCTTATTGGGCAGGTAAACGCCGTCATGTTCGGGCCGCAGGATCTCGACCTGATTGTCGGGTCACCCGCGCTGCGCAGGCGGTATCTCGACATCACCATCTCGCAAATCGACAACCATTACGTGCGCACATTGCAGACGTACAACAAGGTGGTGCTCCAGCGCAACAGCCTGCTCAAGAGCCTTGCGGAGCGGGGCAGGCGCGACGTTTCCAACGAGCAGCTTGCGTACTGGGACGATGAGCTGGTGCGCCACGGTGCGTATCTCCTGAAGCGGCGCCTCGACGCCATAGGTCAGTTGAATAAGCTCGCAGATACGCTTCACGCCAGGTTGGCTGGCACCGGTGACGCACTTGAGGTCTTGTATCGCTCGACCGTGATGGAGCAGACGATGCCTGCCACAGATGTTCCAGGCGAGGCCGAGCTGCGGGAGGCGTATGTCGAACGGCTCCGCACGAGTCGGACCGACGAACTCCGACGGGCGGTAACGCTCGCTGGACCACATCGGGATGACCTTCAGTTCATTGTCGGTGGTGTGGATATGGGCACATACGGGTCACGCGGCCAGCAGCGATCGGTTATTCTCGCGGTCAAGCTCGCGGAGGTAGAGCTGATGCATTCCGCCACGGGGGAGATGCCGCTGCTTTTGCTCGACGATGTGGTCAGCGAGCTCGATCCCGAACGGCGGCGCTATCTGCTGGAGGCGGTCCTGGAGCGGCAGCAGCAGGTCCTCGTGACCGCGACCGACCTCGTACCCGTGGGACGCGAGTTTCTGTCGCGAGCATCCTTATTTGAAACGTCTGGCAGCGGCGAACTCCACCCACGTACACGGTAAAAGGCAATTCTCGGTGCCGCCCTCTATAGGAGCCTGCGACTCGCGAAGCCCTCGTCCGGCCCGTGCCAGTAGAGCACGGAGGACTCGCCCAATTGCCAGCAGAGCAATGCCTCACGACCGTCCAGGTGCGATGGAAAATCAATGAGCCCGAGGTCCAAATCCTTCACCTGGCAGCCGAGACGGTGTATCTGCTTGATGCCGTTTTGCATTTTACTGCGGGCGTCGTTCAAGCGGGCGCGCCGATACGCCAGCTCTCGCTCCATGCCCTTACCGTTCCCAGCAATCCGCTGTTCCAGCTCGATCAGGGACTGGCACGCGAGATCGGCGTGCTTGTTCTGCTCGAGGAGCACCGACAGAATCTCGATTAGATACGGGAGCGCCTGGTTCGCTTCCTCCATCGTCCATACTTTCATATCGCCCCTTTCCAGGGTGAAATGTAGAAAACGTTTACACAAATTCCGTGCCACCATCAGTCCCATTGCGACCAGCCTGCGTACGTGTTACGGTGGGGCCGAAAACCGCTTATTCAGACCGCTTGCCATAGACCAATCTTGAGGTGGGACCGTGACACAGACAACACAAAAATCGCCTCGGATGTACGAGGAAAGCCAGATCCGAGTCAAGATGCTCTTTCCGACACCGGAAATCGCAGAGCAGTACTATGTTCCCCTGGCGTATACCGCAGCACGGACGTGCTACTCCGAGAAGCTCCCGCAGAAGATCTGGGACGATGTGCGCGACGGCAAGGTGGCTGAGGAGAAGATGCGCAAGCTCCTTCAGAGCGTCATCGAGAGCGGCCATGGGACCGTCATCGAGCACATCGCATTCACGTTCGCGATCTCCGGCGTGTCCCGGACCCTCACACATCAACTGGTCCGGCACCGCATGGGAGTCAGCTTCGACCAACAGTCGCAGCGCTATGTAAAGTACAAGCAACCGCAGTACACCGTTCCAACGTCGATCCGCGACGACGCGGAGCTACAAGGAATGTTCAGCGAGGCGATCGACGGCAACATGCAGTTGTACGAAGAGTTGTTGCAGCGCGAAGTGCCCGCCGAGGATGCCCGATTCCTCTTCCCGAACGGCGTGCAGACCAACTTGGTGATGACGGTGAACCTGCGGCAGTTGATACACATGAGTGGACTGCGGCTTTGCACAATGGCGCAGTGGGAAATCAGAAAGCTGTTCGCGCTGATAAAGGCGGAGATGCGCCGTACTTCCCCCTTTCTGGCCTCGTTTCTGGTCATCAAGTGCGTGTCGCTCGGATACTGTGATGAGACGAGGAATCAGGACGAGCATTGCAGGGTCAGGCCGCACAAGAACACCGTATTCGCCGTCTTCAACGAGCACCGCAACGCTCAGCGAGTTGCCCGGCCGCAGGGACCGACATCCGGTCCGGCGGACCCAGGCACCCCACCGACGGAATCGGGATAAGCCAGTGCACGAGTGCGAAGACTCCAAGCCGTAACGACGCGCGTTAATCGCGCCCCACGGCATCATCCGGCTGCTCGTCCGGCACTTTTTCACCCGCCTGCTTGCCGCCGGGTGAATTCTCCTCGACCACCTGATTCACCTCGGCCCCAAGCAGTAGGATGTATGCGAAGTAGTACAGGTACAGCATGTGAATCGCGGCGCCAGCGAGTGCCCCAAATACTCGATTGTACATCCCGAAGTTGTTGACGAGGAGCAGAAACAACAGAGAGAACGCCAGCCACAGGATCAGGCCGATGATAGACCCCGGCGTGATAAACCGGAATTCCTGTTCCACGTCGGGCGCGAAGTAGTACACCAGGGCGAAAGCCAAAAGGACAAAGCCGATCAAGATGGGCCATTGCAGAACGCCCCACCACCACTCAAAGACCGTGCCCATTCCGACCACGCGTGCGACCCGTTCACCGATGGACGCCCCGAAGATCACGAGCACTCCCGCAGAAACCATCAGTGCGGCGACCGCGAGCGATAGCAGCAACGAAATTGCGATACGATGGATAAGTGTGCGGCTCTCGCGGACCTTGTACATCACGTTCATTGCTTGCATCAAGGACCGGAAGGCACTGGAAATACCCCACAGAGTGGCGATGATGGAGAGTATCGCTCCCAGGCGAAACGCGGCGACCACCCGCGTGCTTGTTGCCTTGGTGGGTATCTGCTCGCGGATCAGATCGGCGACCGCCTGCGGCATCGCGATAGACACCCGATCCAAAAGCCTGGTCACCTGCTCCGTCGCGCCAAACACCCCGAGCAGCGACAGGAGAAAGATCAGGAGTAGGAACGACGCGAACACGCCACGATACGCCAGCGCAGCGGCAAAGGCGCTCACGTAGTCTTCCTCGGCGTGTCTGGCCACCAGCCGCAGCAACCTGCTGACGCCGAGCGTCGGGGAGGGTGGAACCTTGAACCGATCTCCAGTGAGTTGTGCTTTCCGGATCAGTCGCCTGCCTGGAAGCCGCACCCTGCACCCCCATGTTGCGGAACGAACTTGCTGATGACCAACTGCGGGCCTTCCACGCTGGCCCAAGCTTGCCAGCTGTGCGAGCGCAGCTTGCGTGCCCGCAGACAGGCGACAACCCGGTGGTTCGGCGCTGCGGTCCCTGCGGGCGCTAGCGCGGCACAGAACTTCCAGCCGAGGGAAATTCTAGGATGGACCCTTTAAAGCCGTGCGCGTTCGTACTTCGAGTATCTCCGTCCGGTTGCCGAAGGGATCACGGCAGTAGAACCGGCGCATGCCATCGAGCGGTACAGCCTCCTCGGTCGCGTAACCGGCCGCGTGGAACGCCGCATGCGTCACTGCGGCATCATCAACCTGCACCGCGATGTGCCGGCGGGATGGTGAACTTGCTGCCTCCACACCGAAGTGCAACTGGACCTCCCCCAGGCAGAACCAGACGCCCCCGCGCCCCGCAAGCTCAGGAGGTTTTGGGATCTCCGGCAAACCGAGCACACCCGCGTAAAATCGTCGAGCCTCGGCTTCGCCGCCCGGCACGAGTGTGAGCTGAACGTGATGCAGGCGCATTGCCAGGCACTCCCTCCTCAAATGTCTATACTCGTCGGTCCTGGTGTGCCGCTGCTTGCTGGTAGGTGCGTCTTGGCAGCTGCGGGGGATTGCGGTGGCCGCACGTCTATAAGGTGGTGTCCGTCGGCTGGCTGATGTCCTGCAAAGTGTCACCCATTAGCCGATCCCGGCCCGTGTCCACGGCGAGGTCACCAATGGAGATGATGCCGATGAGCTCGGTGCCTTCTACTACGGGCAGTCTGCGAATCTGGTCGCGCTGCATCATTTGGGTGGCCTCTTGTATCGTGGTCTCGGGCTCGGCGTACGTTGGATTACGCGTCAGGTAGTCTTGTACCAGGGCTCTACTGGGATCCGCGCCGTCCGCAATCGCACGAATCACGATATCGCGATCGGTAATCACCCCTTCGAGCACGGCACCGCTCACCACGGGCACCACGCCGGTATCGGTGTCTCGCATCACACGCGCGGCCTCTGCCAGCGTCGTCTGAGAGTCAACGGTTCGCACATCGGTTGTCATATACTCGCGTATAGTCACTGGCTCTCTCCTTCATCACGACTGACCTGGCTCATCGCGCCAGGACGTATTTCAGCGGCTGCAACGTTCGTGCCAACGTCGGACGATCGCGCGAGGACCAGCACCACGTCGTTCACGTTCGTTCCGGTCGGACCCGTGATCAGCAGGCCACCCGTAGCCTCCAGGTAGTGGTACGCGTCATTGCGCTCCAGAAAGTCGCGGGCATGGAGTCCCAGGTCTCGCCCGTGCGGCAGCGTGGCACCGCTGACGATGCCGCCTGCCGCATTGGTTGGTCCGTCCGTACCGTCGGTGCCGAGCGATGCCACAAGCACGTCGGGAACCCCGTCGAGCGCGAGCGCCGCCGCCAGGGCAAGCTCCTGATTCCGCCCACCGTGTCCGTTTCCGCGCAGGTGGACCGTCGTCTCACCACCGAGCAGAAGTGCGGCTGGTGGCCCAAACGGCAGTCCGTCGTGCAAAACGCTCACCGCCAGACCTGCGACGAACGATCCCACCTCCCGCGCCTCGCCCTCGAGCCGGGTCGTGATCACCAGTGTCCGATAGCCTCGGTCGCGTGCCGCCGCTTCCGCGCCTCGGAGTGCTACGAGGTTGTCTGCGACCACGCAGTAGAGATGCGGTCTAACATCTCGCTGATCGGGCTTTGGCGTCTCGGGCACCAGCCCATCTGCGCCTGCGCGAAGATGCTCCCACACTGCGTGCGGTGGGTTCACCCTTCTGGTCTCGACCACGGCGAGCGCGTCCCCATACGTCGTGCTATCCGGAACGGTCGGTCCCGATCCAATCACATCCGGCCGCGAGCCAACGACGTCGGAGATCGCGAGGGTCACGAGCCGCGCCGGACCAAGCGCACGGGCGAGTTGCCCCCCTGCGATGCGGGATAGATGCTTGCGCACGGCGTTCAGCTCCCCAATCGTCGCGCCCGCCCCGAGCAGCGCGCCCGTCACTGCCTGCACGTCCTCCAGGGACACACCCGCCACGGGCAGGGTCCAGAGAGCGGACGCTCCGCCGGAGAGTACGCAGAAC
>JACDAU010000190.1 GCA_013695265.1 Chloroflexia bacterium | reverse complement strand
CCCTCAGCCTGTTGGTTGACATCCGGGTCTTGCCAGAGGCGCTGGACGTGATCATCGAACAAGCCGAGCTGCTCGTCCAGCGCCGGGCAGCGGCGCGCAGGGCTGTGGGGGAGATGGTCCCATCGTCGCCGGAGGAAGACTCTGCCGCGTTGCTGGCGGTCGTCTTCGGCCACCCGGCGGCTTGGCAGAGCACGCGCGTCCGGGCAGAACAGCTCCAGGCGAATCTGCATGGCCTCTTATCGCCGGAGGCGCGTGCCCTAACCCAGCATCGCGCTCGCGAGATCTCGCTCGAAGCGCTTGCCGCCGGCAGAGCGGCATACCGATGAGGCTGGAAGGTGTCCTGGCTGGAAATGCATCCGTCGGCCTTACACGGCGCGCTCATACGTGTGGTGCAGGTCGCCCAGGACCGGCACCGCCCGTACCGGCCCTTCGCGGTGCCTGGTCTTCGCTGGTGGCGCTTCGGGGCGTGCTTGCCCAATTCCCTGGTGTGGTCGCGCCTGGTTGAAGTACGCGACATACTCCTTGAGCACGCGGGCGAGCTGACGTTCGCCGAGGATAAGCAGGAAGTCCAGGCACTCGCGTCGTACGCTCCCCAGGCAGCGCTCGCACGCAGCGTTGGCCCGCAGGGCGCGGATGGGCATGCGCAGCACCCGGATCCCGCTTGCGGCGGCCACCTGGTCGAAGCGCTGCCCGTACTTGCGGCCGTTGTCCCGGATCAGGACATACCTACCGGTAGTCTGTTGAGTCGGGTTTAGTGGTGTGTCAGGTGGTGGCTGATGCCGTGGATACCGACGTAATTGCTGGGGTTCCGTTCACCGGTAACACCTGCCAGCTGTCATTCTTCCCAAGGCAACAGACTACCGCTATAGCGGTGGGCAGGTGGATTGAGCCTCCTCGATTACCGGGGGCGGGCGTTCAGTTGAACGCCCCTACACGGCTCAACTTTTGTGCCCAGTGCTATGATTATTCCTGACCCCTACGCACCGTACGCCACCGCGCCACAACCCCGCTCTCACCGCCAGGGAGGATTCACACTCCCGTGCCTGGGGCTACAATTGTCTGGACAGCAGCCACGACGCCTGGAGGCGGGGCGATGGGGCGCCGGGTAATGGTGTCCTTTTTGTTTGCCCGGAACTGGAGTGTAGTCTCAGAAGGAGCGGATTCTGCACGACACGCATCGGAGCATCCTGGACCGGCAACACGGCGCTCTGACGCTGGGCATCGTGATCGTCATCACGATAGTCGCGTTCGAGGGACTCGCACTCACGACCGTTACCCCCGTGATCGCGGACGCGCTCGGCGGCCTGTCGCTGTATGTCTGGATCAGTAGCACCTACCTGCTGGCGCAACTCGTCGGCTCGGTATGGGCGGGGCGCGAGATCGACCGGCGAGGGCTGGCGATGCCGTTCGCGGTATCCCACTCGCTCTTTGGGGCTGGGCTGGTCGTTGCTGCGGCAGCGCAAAGGATGGAGGTGCTTGTCGTAGGCCGCGCGCTGCAAGGACTTGGCGCTGGGGCGCTGGCCAACTGCACGTACACGAGCGTGAACCTCGGCTACGCGGACGCCCTGCGCCCCCGAATGTTCGCCGCAATATCCGCCGCGTATATTGTACCCGCGATAGCGGGACCGTACGCTGCCGCGCTCCTCGCGGAGCGGCTTACCTGGCGTTCGGTGTTCCTGGTACTGCTTCCCCTCCTGCCCGTAGCCGCGCTGCTCGCCCTCCCCGCATATCGCCGACTGACGGCTGGGGGCAATGTCGCAAACGGCGGTGCAACTGGCCGTGGCCGCAGGCATGCTGCTCGCTGGCGTCGGTATACTTCCCGGTCTTCCTGGCCTCTTCCTCGCGGTGGCGGGCGTGGCGCTTTGCGTCTGGCCGCTACACAGTCTCCTGCCGAAAGGCACCTTCTCAACCCGCCCGGTCCTGCCTGCGTCACTCGCCGCGCGCGCTGTTCGCAACCGCCTTCTTCACCACGGAGACCTACGTGGTACTGGCGCTCACCCGGATCTCAGGGTACCCCGAAAGCACAACCGGACTGGTTGTAACCGTGACTTCGCTGTCGTGGGCGGCCGGCGCGGGGCTGCAAGCGCGGCTCGACCGGCGTGACGATGGGCGGGGCAGAAACGGACGGGTGCTGGCTGGGGTGGTCGTGATGGCGCTTGGCGTCGCCGTCGTTCAGCCGGTGGTGTGGGCGCCGGGTCTGGCCCTGCCGTTGGCGCTGGCCGCTCACATAATCCTGGGCATGGGCCTCGGCCTGGCACATCCGACCAGCGGACTGATCGCGTTCGCGTGGGCGCCCAGGGGAGCGGAGGGCGCCGTGACCTCGTACTTGCTGCTCGCGGACCTCTTTACGCCCGCAGTCGGCATCGGCGTGGGTGGCGCGCTCGTCGCCATCGCGGCCGCTTCTGGATCCGGTGTACGGACCGGCGTGGCTGCGGCACTCGGGCTGAGTCTGCTGTTCATTCTGTTCGGGCTAGTCGCGGCCTATCGGCTGTTCCGCGCCGCGGACCAGAGATCCGCTGGTCTCGTGGTCGCGTAACGCTCGCGAACCACGCAGAACTGGTCTACCCCTCCGCAGTGCTCGCGCGCACCGCCGCTGGTTCCACGACGGCGTCCCCGCGATTCCGCACCCGCAGGTACAGCAGTGCGGCAGGCGCGAGCACCAGTCCTGCAGCCACCATCGCGGCGCGGGTGCCCGCAGCGGTCGCGAGGGCGCCGAATGCCGGTCCTCCGGCGATCTGCCCCACGGCGTCCACCTGCCCCGACATCGAGATCACTGTGGCTCGCACGCGCGGCTCCAGGCTCTGGTTCAGCCACGCCGCAAAGAGCGGGTGATTCGTGCGGCGCAACAGATAGGCAAACCAGTACGCGGCAAGCGCCACCTCGAAGTTACCCGCCAGGCCAAACGCCACCATGCTGAGCATCAGGCTCACGTCGATCAGCAGCAGCACCCGCACCGCGCCGAGGTGTGTCGCCGTGTCCAACCGCCGCCGCGCCACCTCTGCCGTGATAAAGCTCAATACCAACCCGCCCGCACCAATCACCCCAAACCAGAGAATCGGCCCGAACCGGGCGCCGCCGGGGAACTGGAAGTTTCTGAGGAAGTGGACCTCCCACAGCCGGTCATACGTCTCGCTCGACATGCCCAGGAAAAACACGATGCCCATCACGATCGACAGCACCGTGCTGTGCCGCACGAGGCGGAGGCCGTCGGGCAGCGTCTCGCCCGCTACGTGCCAGGCGCGGCGTCCGGCGCGCGGCGCGGGCGAGAAGCCCGTTTCCGGCATCGCAAATGCCAGAAACACACCCAGCGCAACCAGGCTGACGCCCGCAGTCACGCTCACGAGATTCAGGCGGACGCTTGCCAGAACCACGCCCACCCCGATCCCCGCGAGCGCGCCAACATACCCCGCCTGCGCGCCCCGCAAGTAGACGTGACCGAGCTCCGACTTGTTGGGCAGCTCGTCCGCAATCCACGCCTCAAGCGCGCCGCGGTTGAAGGTCAGGCCGATCCCCCACAACGCCTGCGCGACGAGTATCGGCCAGTACGAGGGCACGAGGCCCTCCAGCAGCAACGCAGCGCCCACGACAAACGTGCCGATAATCACCGAGAGCCGGCGGCTGTACACGTCCGCCACTACGCCCGTTGGCACCTCGCAGACCACGACCGCGATCATGAAGACGGTACCCGCGAAGACGAGCTGGAAGGGGTTCATTCCCACCTCGCGCACGAAGTAGAGCGCCATCGCGATATCCCGAGCAGCCATCAGCATCGCCGTGACGCCCGCGAGTATCAAGTAGACCGTATACGCGTTTAGCCGCCGCACCTGCCCTTGCCTTTCTCTCTGCCTCCCAGCCGCGACCGAACAGTCGTGTCACCGGGTATCTGCGCGCAGATCCGTCAATGTACTGGCAGAATCGGCGTCGCTCCATAGTTGTTGCTGTTCGACGCCGATGGGCAGCAGGCGTGCAGGCTCGTGGCAGACGCAGGGGAACGTTCGCGCACGGCTGACCTCGTGCCGTGCTCGTGTCCCTCGATCCCCGACGGCTCCGACGACCGGCGCCGTGCCATCACGAAGGATGATCGCGCCCATCCCTGCTCT
Source organism: Chloroflexia bacterium (assembly GCA_013695265.1). Lineage (GTDB taxonomy): Bacteria > Chloroflexota > Chloroflexia > Thermobaculales > Thermobaculaceae > JACDAU01. The sequence goes on along the minus strand of JACDAU010000190.1, from coordinate 9,269 downwards.
AGGAGCCCGCGACCTTCTTCAGAGCGGCTTCCAGGTCCGCTTCCTCGGTGAATCCGCGGAAGCGCGCTGCCTCCTTACCGTCCGGCCCAACGACCACGAACGTCGGATGTCCCGTCACGCCGTACCGCTCCGCGAGGGGGGCGTTCGCGCTGTTGTAAAAGTCCACGCCCGCGAAGGCGACTCGATCTCCGTATCTCTTGTCCAGCCCGTCAACGACGGGGCGCATCTGCGCGCAGACCGGTCAGCCGAGGGCGTCAAAGGCGAGGAACATCGGCGTATTTGGCCGGGTCGCGCGATCCTGCCCGCTGAACGCCTGGCCCTCGACGGGGACTATCTGCTCCGCGCGCGTGTCCGGCCCGGGCTTCGTGGCTCGCTGCGCCCCCGTGGACGCCGGCGCCGTGTCCTGCGCGCCGCACGCCGCGATCAGCGGCAGGAGCAGCGCGAGCAGGCCGAGGAGCAGCCAGAAACGCGCGATGCTGTGACGATACTGCATGTTCATTCCTTTCCGTGCCGGAGCCATCTACCTAATGGAGTATACACGCGCAAACGGGCGGCACGCCTTGCCCCGCATACAACCGTGTAGTATGCTCGCTTTCTGGGTTGGGATGCTGGAGGTGGAGGCAGTCGGGGACCTGGGGGCGGCGCGGCACATCTTTGGCGTGGAGCCGACGAGCGCCGAGGTCGCGGAGTTCGTGCGGCGAGATTTCGTTCAACTGGTGGCACAGGCGGCCAACACACTCATTGCGGACGATGCCCTCCAAACGGGCACCCGCCGAGCGTCGAGCACGAGGCGCGCCGCACGGCAGGCGGCGCACTTCACAGCGGTGACAGATATCTCGTCTGCGGCGCAGGAGGCGCTTCGTGCCCAGCGGGAAGGGCGCCGCTAGCGTCGGGGGGCGGGACGCGAGGCGGCAGCCCAGCACGAACGCGTCATCGAGAAGCACAAGCTGCGCGAGAAGCAGCGGGGATGCTGATACTGCATCCAGGGAGATGCCAACGTAGCTTTACCGGTAGGGGCTGCCTTGCGACGCCCCAGGAAGTAACCCGTCAACCGGATGTCCTGCCATAGGAAGCCCGCTTTTACGATGTTGCAAAACATCCCGAAGGCCGTGACGGATCCGTAACTCAACCACGGATTCCTCGCAGGCTCGGAATGACTTGTGGGCTACTATTCAGACGGCGGTAGCATCACGCATCGAAGGTGATCACGGAGCGCAGGGTTTCGCCGCGCTCCATCGCCTCGAATGCCGCCTCCGTGTCCTCGATCCCAATCGTCCGTGTGACGACCTCATCGAGCTTGAGTCGGCCCTGGCGATACCACTCCGCAAGCATCGGGAAGTCGCGCGAGGGCAGGCAGTCGCCGTACCACGAAACGCGGAGCGCGCCACCGAGACCGAAGAAGTCCGCGATCGGGAGTTCGAGCGTCGCGCCGCTGCCGGGCACGCCGATCAGCACGCACGTCCCCGCGAGGTCTCGGCAGAAGAGCGCCTGTTTGAGGGTCTCTGGCCCGCCAACTGCCTCGAAGGAGTAGTCGACGCCGTTCCCGTCGGTGATCTCCTTGATCCGGGCGACCGCGTCCTCCTCGCGGGCGTTGACAGTGTGCGTCGCGCCGAAGTCCTTGGCCCACTCAAGCTTGCGCGGGTCCAGGTCCACAGCGATAATCGTCGTCGCGCCAGCGAGCACGGCGCCCTGGATCACGCTGTCGCCTACGCCACCGCAGCCGAAGACCGCCGCGCTCGTGCCGGGCTGCACGCCAGCAGTGTACAGCGCCGCCCCCACGCCCGTCATCACGCCGCAGCCGATGAGCGACATCTGCGCGGGTGGAAGATCGGCCGCGACGGGAATCGCCTGCTTCGCATGTACGAGGGTATGCGTGCAGAAGGTGCCGATGCCCAGCACGGGGGTCAGCGTCTCGCCGTCCATCGTGCGCATACGCTTCTCGGCGTTGAGCGAGGCCGCGCAGAGGTTTGGCTGTCCTCGCAAGCAGAAGCGGCACTCGCCACACGGCGCCCGCCACGCGAGGATAACGTACTCGCCAACCCGAGACTCGTCCACCCCCGCACCCACAGCCTCGATGATCCCCGCGCCCTCGTGGCCGAGCAGGTGGGGGAAGTCGCCCGTGCCATAGTCACCGCGCTTCATCCCCAGGTCAGTGTGGCACACGCCGGACGCGAGGATGCGCACGAGCACCTCGTTCTGCCCCGGATCATCGATGGTGAACTCTTCGAGTTGTCCCGGCGCGCCCGGTGTGCGCGCGATTACCCCTTGTGCGGTCGTCGTCATGGTTGCCCTTCCCTTCGTCTACCCGTGTCTATCGGCAGCGTGCATCTTGACCGGCGGGTGGCGAGATGTCAAGACTTCCCCGAGCGAGATCTCAATGTGGCACCAAAACAACCAGATGCTCACGATTGAAGATCGAGTCTCGTGTGATACACGAGTGTCAAGTCGAATCCGTGCTGCTGGGTTTAACCCTTGGCTACGCTGACTCGATCCTCTCCGGTCGCATACCATCGATGATGCCCTTGGCTTCGCTCAAGGTCGCTCCGGTGTCGTCCATGTAGAGCTTTATGGCGTGAAGTCTTTGGCCCTCGGAGACCAGGGCTCGTAGCTCGTCTCGACGCAGCAGTCGGACATCGAGCTCAGCAACGCGCTCTGCTGGGGGCGGGGAACTACGCTTGTACAGCAGTTCGGGCTTGTGCCTTCGGGCGATGATAGCCAATGCGTTGGCAACCATCAATAACGCTGCCATGACCAGCAGCAACCACTCCGAAGGGGACGGCTCCAGGCGAAGGCCAACCACAGCGCTGGCGCTCAGGGACACGCCCGCGAGCAGGCCGACTAAGAAGGGGAAATCTGGCCCGAAGCCTGAACCGAGTCGCAGGACCAGAATCGCAACTGCTGTGGCCACGAGGAGCACCAGCATCACCAAGGTAACGATGAGCGCCATATCCAGCATTTGCCTCGCATCCTTCCCGTTGCCCGTCCGTTCCAGTCGCAGGACTCAGTTCCGCCCGCTATCAATCGTCGGGCTATGGTACCACGGAGTTCGGCACAAGGTAGATGAGGCTTGGAGTGGACAGGGACCAGCTATGGGTATGGTAGGGCAATTAGCGTAGGGGCGTTCAATTGAACGCCCCGGAACACCAGACCGTGATGAAACGCGCGGTTACGCGTAAATAGGTAGGCGATTCTCACGGACGGTCACGGGCAGACGGCGGGTGATCTGCTCGAAAGCGGCGAGGTCCGACTCGCCGACGAGCGTGGCGGCGATTCCGCCCTTGCCCGCGCGCGCTGTCCGTCCGATGCGGTGAATGTACGTCTCCGCGTCCTCGGGGATATCGTAGTTGATGACGTGCGTGACATCGGGGATGTCCAGCCCGCGCGCCGCGACGTTGGTCGCCACGAGGATACGGGTGCGCCCGCTCGTGAAATCACTGAGCGTGCGGTTGCGCTGCCCCTGCGTCATCCGGCCGTGCAGCACGCCGACGCGGTAGCCGTCGCGCTCCAACTGACGGTGCAGCTTGGCCGCGCCGTGCTGAGTGCGCCGGAACACGATCGCGAGCGGGTTTCGCTCGGCGTCGATCAGGGAGCGCAGGCCGCGCGTCTTGTCGCGGTCGGCGACGTGGTAGTACACCTGCTCCACCGTGTCGACCGTTGGAGCGTCAGACTCCACCTGGAGCGACAGCGGCGAGCGCATGTGCCGGTGGACGATGCTGCGGATCTCGTTGGGCATCGTCGCGGAGAAGAGGGCGGTCTGCCGATCCTTCGGGGTATGCGAGAGGATGCGCTGCACGTCCGGCGCGAAGCCCATGTCAAGCATGCGATCCGCCTCGTCAAGGACGAGGTAGTGAACCGCGTCGAGCTTGAGCGTCCCCCGCTGCAAGTGGTCCAGGATGCGTCCCGGTGTGCCGACGACTACGTGGGCGCGACCAGAGCGGAGCGCATTGAGCTGCGGGTTCATCGCCGTGCCGCCGAACACCGTGAGGACGCGCAACGGCGTGTTGCGCGCGAGCCTGGTCATTTCCGCTGCGACCTGGGTGGCCAGCTCGCGCGTCGGCACGAGCACGAGCGCCTGAATACCGCGACGGCGGGTGTCCACGCGCTCGATCAGGGGAATGCTGAACGCGGCGGTCTTGCCGCTGCCGGTCTGCGCGAGTCCCACGACGTCCTCGCCGTTGAGCAGCGCGGGCAAGGAGAGCGCCTGGATCGGGGTCGGGGTCTCCCAGCCGAAGTCCTGGATGGCCGTATGGACCTCCCGGGAGATAGGCAAGTCGGAGAAAGAGGCCATCGGGACCTCGGGTAGGGTGTGGAGTGCCACAGGTAGTTGTGCCTTCCTCTAATAGAGTTACTCGACGCTGACATACGGAGGTTACGTCTTCAGCCGACCGCTCAGGAGGGAGGATGGGCACAGGGCACAAAAAAGGAGATGCGCTTCAAAGGAGCGGCATCTCTATCTTTCACGGACGCGTTCTCTTTTATGTAGCTACATAAGTATACGCCATCACAAGCGCACACGCAAACCGTGGCAACAGCGGTCATCTCGCGATGGGCAGATCCCGCCGCGGTCGCGGGGGTCACGGGACCGCAATCGTCTGCCGCACGAGCGCCAGGTCTTCCCGCACCAGCCGCACCGCCTCCTGAAGCTCCGGCGGTTCCAGGCGCAGCAGATATGCCGGGTGGAACGTCGCGAGCACCGGCACATCGCCCGGCCCCGCGAGCATCACCCCCCGCTGCTGCGTGATCTTGAAGTCCCGCCCGATCAGCGCCTTGCCCGCCGAGCCGCCGAGCGCGAGCACCAGGTCGGGACGCACGTGCCGCAGCTCCTCCGCGAGCCACACCGCGCACGCCGCAGCTTCCTTCGCCCGGGGTGGCCGGTTCCTCTCCCGCCCGTGCTCCGTCATCGTCGGACGGTGTTTCACGACGTTCGTGAGCCACACCTCCGCCCGGCTCAGCGCAAGCTCCCCCAGCCACGCGTCCAGCAACCCGCCCGAAGGCCCGCTGAACGGCAATCCCGTCCGGTCGTCCGCATCCGACGGCCCCTCGCCAACCACCATCAACCGCGCGCGCTCCGCGCCCGAGCCGAACACTACCCGGTGCCCCGACTTCCACAGATCACACCTGCGGCACTCCAGTGCCTCCCGGCGCACCGCATCAAGCGAGGCGAAGGGCTGATCGTCGAACAGCCCCGGCTGCGTCACCTGCGCTCGCCGCGTCTCAGGATCCCTGCGAGCCGCCCAAAGTTCAGCCCCCAACCAAGTCCGAAGGCGCGGGGTATGACGCTCTCCCGGCTGTCGGGCTGCCACGACTCACGCTTGAGCCGCGCACGCAATGGCCGCCGGAAGTTGTACGGTACCGGGCCAACGCTCCCGTGCCAGGTGCGCCGCTCCCGTGGCTTGGAGAGTTCCTGCTCGACTGCAAGCCCCACGATAACCACCGTTCCGAGCCGTATGACGCGGACGAGCGCCCTGCCAGCTGTTCGCAGTAAAAGTATCATGGCGTCACCTCCACCTCCAGCGCGTCGTTGAACCGATTGAAGCCGTTGAAGACCGCGACGATCGCCGCTATCTCCACGATCTCGCCCTCGTCATAACACGCGTTCATCCCGCGCCATACCTCCTCAGGCACGGCGCGCGGGTGCAGGGTCATCGCCTCCGCGAACGCGAGCGCTGCACCATCCCGCTCGTCCATCTCCGTGCCGCTGCCCTGCGCGTCCATCTCCTCGATCGTCTCCTGCGAGACTCCCAGCCGCCTTAACAAGGCGGAGTGGCTCGATAGTCAGTAGCGGCACCCGTTGATCTGCGACACCCGGACCGCCACCAACTCCTTGAGCCGCAGCGGCAGGGTGCCAGTCTTCAGCGCCGCGTGCAGCGCGTTATCGAACGCGGTCATGATCTCCGGCCGCACGGCGAGCGTCCGGAACATGTTGGGGACGTTGCCCCGCTCCGCCATGTACCGCGCGAACACGGCTTCGGCTTCCGGCGGCGCGGCGTCAACCGAAACCGGCTGTACCCTCGGCATATCTGCACCTCCTTGCTTTATGCCTCGCGCGGCTCGCTGCCGCGTTCGCCAGTATACCCCGCGCTCGTTGTGGCGGGCGGGTCCCATTGCTATACTGCGGGGGTCGCAAGCGATGACAGGGCGAGCGATGACATGGAAGGAGCGGGCGTGCGCGGATCTGACCGGCCGGGGCTGAGTTCCGCCATGAGTGACCTTGCGGAGCTGGGCGGGGCAGCGCTGGGGTTCCTGGTCGCCGGGATCGCCGCCTTTCTGCTTCTGCCCGGCTATGCGGGCGCCGCGCTTTCGCTCCTCTGCTTCGTCGCGGTCGCGTCACTCTCCCCGCAGATCTCCCTGCTGACGATCCTTGCCACGTTACCCCTGCACTTCCTGCTTCGTCGGCCGTTTGGCCCGTTGGACCTCTCTCTGCCCGATGTGGTGCTGCTCGCGTCCGTGCTTGGACTCCTGCTCGGCGTGTACTGGCGCGCGCTTCTCTCCGGGTCCTCTGCGGAGTTGATTACCCCACTACGGCGCACTTCCCGCAGTCCGTACTTCTGGCCCGCCGTGCTGCTGGTAACGATCAGCACCGTCACGCTCATCATCCTGCTGCCCGATACCCGCGAGGGCCTTCGGGTTGGCTTTCGCGCGTACTCCCTCGTCATCGAGCCGATCGCCGTGTACGCGCTCGTGCTGATCGCCGCGCGAGACCGGCAACGCCTCTGGCTCGCGCTCGACGTACTGTTCGCGGGCGCGATCCTGATCTGCCTGTACGGGGTGTACCAGGCACTCAGCGTCGTAATCGCGCCCCCGGAGGCGGTCGGCGGGAACTATCGGGTGGCAAGCGTCTTCAACCATCCCAACACCCTCGCGCTGTATCTTAGTCGCACCCTGCCCCTGTTCGGCGCGCTCGGCCTCGCCCTCGGGCCGCGAGCTGGGGGCGTCCGCGCGCGGGGATACCTCGCCGGGGCGGTGCTGATGGCAGTGGCGTTGCTGCTCTCCGGCTCGCGCGGCGGCTGGCTCGCAATTGCGGTCGCCGCCTTCGTCGTCGCCGCGCTGCTCCGTCGCTGGAAGTGGCTCCTGCCCGCCTCCGCCGCCGGGCTTGTCGGGGTAGTGGTCCTCGCACTGACCGGGCAGGACCGCCTCCACGGGATGTTCACACCCGGCAGGGGATCCGCCGATACGCGCGAGCGGCTGTGGCGTGCCGCGATCGAAGAGATTGGCAAGAGTCCGTTGTGGGGTACGGGGCTTGGCAACGTGCGCTGGATGCGGCGCTACATCCCCCGTCAACGGCTGGAGGGCACGGAACTGGTCGATGCCCACAATCTTTTTCTCGATTTCGGCGCGAAGCTCGGAATCATCGGGCTGCTCGCGATCCTGTGGCTGCTTGCCCGCTTCTACTGGATCGCCCTCACCGCGTACCGCCGACCCGACCCCGAGACGCGGGCCCTCGCGATCGGCTTGCTCGCCGCAATGACCGCCGCCGTGGCGCACGGAATGGTGGACGCCTTTTACTTCGGCCTGCCGTTCGCGGTGCTGTTCTGGTTCTTCCTCGGAGTCGCCGAGACGCTCGTCACGACCGAGGAGTGATTGGTAGTTTGTTGGAAACAGGAAGTTGCAGACGAACACGCATGAGAAGGATGCCGAAGTAGGGGCGACCCACCGGGTCGCCTGATCTGGTGCAATCTTGCAACCCGCCACCACCTCCCTTGCCGTGGGGTTCAACGCCCACCGCTGTACGGGACAGGCGCTACCCCGCCGCACCCCTGACACTTACCACCTCGCGCCGCCCGAAGCGGCGCTCGTCACATACCGCACGCCTGGCATACTCTTCACGCATAGCGCCAGATCCTCAGCCTCCTCCCTCGACGCCGCGAGCGCGTAGCACGCCGGACCCGCGCCGGAGAGCGCCCATTCCTGCCCGGCCACCCGCTCCAGGGCGGCGAGGTATGGCCCGAGGTCCGCGAACGCCCGCAGCGTCGCGCCACGCAAGCCGTTGTACAGATCACCCTGCTCCGGCGACCCGCCGCCGCGCACCATCGTGGCCAGCCGCAGCGTGCGCGCGCCGTCCGTGTACTCCTCCGCGCGCAGTTCGCGAAACACCCGGGCGGTCTTTTCCGGCAGGGAGAACGGCGGCACCGACACCACGAACCAGCGCGCGGGAAGATCCGGCAGCGGCTCAATCACGTCCCCCCGACCAGTGCCGAGCGCGGCGCCACTGTGCAGAAAGAACGGCACATCCGCGCCGAGCGCCCGCGCCATTGCCGCGAGTTGTGGCCGACCCAGCCCAACCTCCCATAGCCGGTTCAGCGCGAGCAGGGCGGCGGCGGCGTCGCTGCTCCCCCCGCCAAGCCCAGCCCCCGAAGGGATACGCTTTCGCAGGTGCATGCGCGCGCCGCGTCCCCCCGCGTGCGGCGCGAGCATGTGCGCCGCACGCAACACCAGGTTCTCCTCACCGGGTGGCGCGTCGCCCTCCACAGTAAGCGTGAGGTCAACTGCCGGCTCTGCGTGCAATTCGTCCGAGAGATCGACCGCCTGGAACAGGGTACACAGCTCGTGGTAGCCGTCCGCGTGCCGACCCAGCACCTCGAGCGAGAGGTTGAGCTTCGCCGGCGCGCGGACCGTCAGCCTGGTGGCAGGGTGTCGCACAGCCGCGCCCACTCCTCCAGCCCCAACTGCTGCGCGCGCCGAAGCGGCTCGATCCCCGCCGCGCGCAGCGCCTCCTGAACCACCGGCTTCGGCAGGTGCAGGTTCGAGGAGAGCGAGTTCAGCAACCCCTTGCGCTTCTGGCCAAACCCCGCTGCTGCAATCGCGAAGTACCGCTCCATCGAGACCTCCGGGAAGAGCGGCTCCGTCCGCACGCGAAGCTGCAACACCGCGGAGTCCACCTCCGGCTGCGGCACGAACGACCCGGCGGGCACGTGCGCCACGAGCCGGGCTTCGGAGAGCGTCTGCACCGAGAGGCCGAGCAGGCTCATTGCCCCCGGACCAGCCGTCGCGCGCTCCGCGACTTCCTTTTGCACCATCACAGCGATCATCTCCGGCTTCGGGGACAATTCCAGCAGCAGGCGCAGCACGTGCGAGGTGATGTAGTATGGCAGATTCGCGACGACCTTGTAGCTTCCGGCCCCGCACATCTCCGCGAGCATCTGCTGGTACGGGACGTTGAGAATGTCGCCGTGCGCGATGTGCAGATTCGAGCGGTCGCCAAGCTCCGCCCGCAGCACGCCGACCAGCGTCTCGTCCAGCTCGATCGCAAGCACGCACCCCGCGCGCTG
>JACDAU010000177.1 GCA_013695265.1 Chloroflexia bacterium | reverse complement strand
GCCCAGTTGCGCGGCGTCGGACCCGTCGGCGACCGCCCGTGCGCCCAGCCAGACGCCGAGGTCCGGTTGGGTGAGCAGCCCTGCGCCGATCAACGTGTCTCGCACGCCATAGAGCCGAAGCAGCCGGGGCATACTGCCCATGCCGAATACGCGAGACATCACACCGGGCATCGCCATGCATACGAATCCCGAGCCGAGCGACGCCCACCCGATACCGCGAACCACCGATTGCTCATCCACAAAGGCCCCTCCTCACGCTACGCAGCCAACCGTTTGATGCAAGCATAGCAATGCACGGCCCGCCACGTCCGGTTCGGGGCACGTTTCCGCCCGTGCTACCTTGACTGCCGGGATCGAGCAGGTCAGGGATATACCGCCCCCACGAACGAGGAGTGACGCGGTGATGCCGCGTGGCGATGGGGCAGGCAAACCGTGACGGTTCGTTGATGCTTTCGTGACCAGTGCCCGCATAGCAGCGTGAGGTCTGTGGCGCATCATCGAGGGGCACCGATCGGACACCACTGGTCACCCGCCGGTCGTACTCCACTGAGGTGGGTTTGGTACAGAGAGGAGATGAATTATGGCGGCTCGACGACTTTCGCGCAGGCAGAAGCAATTACTCGACTTCGCGCACTACATCACGAGCGTGGCGTGGCTGGGCGCGGTGCTGTGCATCCTCGCGATAGCGTCGATGGCACGCGTTGTCGACGACCCGGAAACCCGTCACGCGGCATACGCGATCCTGGCCGACCTGGACACCACGGTGATGATCCCCATGGCCCTGGGTGCGTTGTTCACGGGCGTTCTGCTGGCAGTGCTCACGAAGTGGGGCCTCACGCGGTTCTGGTGGGTACTGGTCAAGCTCGTCGTGACGATCGTGCTCACCGGTGGGGGCACGTTCGCTCTGCACCAGCAAGTGCAGGAAGCGGTGGTCGCAACAGCCAGCGGGGGCGTCGCGCCCGCAGGCGGCTTGTGGCTTGTGGTGGCGAACGGGGTGAAGGTATCGCTGCTTGCCGCGTTGATCCTGATCTCCGTGATGAAGCCGTGGGATCGCACGCCATGGGGCGAGCGTGCTCTTGTCCGTGGCACGCAACGGGAGGTGTCCGAGAGGTGAGGCCGCCGCCACGCGTCCCTTGGTTCACGCGGCGCGCATGCGCCATCGTAGCAGCGCGAGGCACAGCCCGAAGAGGCCGGCTGCGAGGGTTGCCAGTATTAGCAGAAACAGGGAGTTGCCCGGTAGGCCCCGCAGCATCACATCCTGGAGCAGATTGCCACCGTATGTCGCGGGCAGCGCGTAGGAGAAGAGTAGCGCGGGGAGGCGCAGCGCGTCTAGCGGAAGCGCGATCCCGCTGAAGAACACGATCGCCAGCAGGGAGAGCATCGCGAACTGCACCGCCTGCTGCTCTGAGCCGGCCAGCAGGCTGAGCGCGAAGCCGAGTCCGACCGAGGTCAACGCCAGCAGCGCGAGCACGAGCGCCACACGCCAGGCGTCCCCAAAGACGGGCACTCCGAGTCCGGCGAGCAGCACGCCCAGCATCGCCGCTGCGATCACGAGCGAGAAGAATACATACGCCAGGTACTTGCCGAGCAACAATTGCATGGCGGAGATCGGCGCGATCGTGTACATCTCGAACGTGTTCGTGAGCCGTTCGCGCACCAGCGATAGCGCGCCCAGGGAGACCGCCGTGTGCTGTACCAACAGCGCCAGCATCACCGGCGCGAAGAAGGTGATGAGGTCCGGGCGAAGCCGCCCGGTATACTGCGGTTTGACCCCCAGCGGCGAGATGGCGACCTCGGGCGGCACGTCGCTGAAGCGCCGTAGCGCCTCCTGCAGTCGCTCCAGGTCCTGCTTCGTCTGGGCCAACCCGAGTTGCTCACTCGGTGGGCGCGGGTCCGGCGTGGCGAGCACGTCCTCGGCGCGCGCGAGCCGCTCTCCGGCACGATCCAGCCGCCGTTGCGCCCTTTCCACCGGCGCGCGCACCACCTCTGCCTGCGCGCCTAACAGCGCAAGTCCCTCGTCCAGGCGATCGAGTGTGGCGCCCGTCTGCGCTAGCAGCCGCCGGGCTTCTTCCCGGTCACCACGCTCGGCGGCGGAGGTGGCGCGGTCAAGCACTTGCAACGCCAGGTCAAGCTCTCGCGCCGAATCATCGAGCGCCCCTTGTTGCTCCCTGGCGCCTTGCAGGAAGATCTCCCGGTTGATGTCGCTCGCCATCGAGCGCACGAAGTCGGGGATGAGCCAGCGCCGGGCGGGGTCGATCTCGTTGTACAGCACCTCGATCTCCGCCTGTTCTCCGCTGGCGACCGTCTCAAATGGCGCCGGGGGCAAGATCAGCACCGCGTCCACTCGGTTGCGCCGCAGTTCCGTTCGCGCGTGCTCGAGATCCGTAGTGTAGTCCGCTATTGCCAACGACTGCTGGAACTCGCGCTCGTAGTCACGAAGCAGGCGCGGCTGCTCCTGGCCGGGAGGTACGACGATGATCACCCGTGGCGGGGGGAACGTTGCATCAGAGCCTATGCCGAACGCGACCATGATGGCGAGCGGCCCGAGGATCATCGTCAGTATCAGCAGCGGACGGCGAGCCAGTTCCCGGAGCTCTTTGAGCGTAACCGACAGCACCTTCGTAAGCGCCCCCATCAGGTATCCTCCGGGCCCGGCTCGCCGTGGGCGCGTAGTGCGGCGAGGGGTGGACGCCGGGCCCCCTGCCGCTCGATGAGCCGGACGAATACCTCGTCGAACGTCGGCCTGAATTGCCCCACGGAGCGCACTTCCGCGCCCGATGCCTCGATCGCATCAAGCAACTGGGGGATTGCCTGCCGCGCATCCTCGACGACCACGCGTAGAGACACGTGCGGCTCCTTCTCCCGCTTATCCCCGTCCATCATCGCCGTCGAGACCGAGCGCACCCACGGTAGCTGGCGCACAGTGTCTATGTCTTGCTGCGATGGCCGCTCAAGGTCCACCTCGACCACATCGCCGCCGAAAGCGTCCCGCCGCAACTCCTCCGGTCGCCCCTCGGCTATCATCTTGCCGTCGTACGTCAGGCCCACGCGGTCGCAACTCTCCACCTCGTCGATGTACTGCGTTGTCACCAGCAGCGTTTTGCCCGCCGCACTCATATCTCGGAAGTGGTTCCACAGCTTGCTTCGCAGGATGGGGTCGAGGTTCGCTGTCGGCTCGTCCGCGAACAGCATGTCCGGGTCGTGGACAATAGCGGCGGCAAGCGCCAGCCTCCGCCGCATGCCGCCCGAGAGTGAGCGGGCAGCCTGGCCTCGTGCGTCCCATAGCTCAACCAAATCCAGCACGGCGCGGATCCTGCCTCGGTTGCGCCACTCCGGCAGTTCGTACAGACCAGCCGCAGCGCCCACGTTTTGCTTCACCGTGAGGTCGGGATAGAGGATGAACCCCTGGGGCATGTAACCGATGCGCCTGCGGGTCCGCGCCGAGAATGCCGTAGGGCTCTCCCCCAGAACCTTGACTTCGCCGCCGGTGGGCCGCAGATGGCCGCACATGAGGTGGATGGCCGTGGACTTGCCCGATCCGCTCGGCCCGATCAGCCCGAATATCTCACCCGCACGCACCCGAAGATCGAGGTCGCGCAGGACGACATGGGCATCAAAGCTCTTGCTCAGGCCCCGCGCGTCGATAGCCAGGGCATGGTCGCTTCCATCGGGCGGTGGCGCGCCGGGGCGTTCCGTGCGCTCGCCAGCCTCCTGTCCCGCCATCTCCGCAGTTACGTCTCCGTCCACATCAGCTCTCCTGATAATATCTGCCGCATGCCACATCCGTAGCCGGGCGACGGCACACCGAAGGATGGCGGCACTGTAGCAGTCTCGCTGACCGGCGGCAAGCCCTCGCGCCCGAGTGCGCCCTGGAGCCTGGGGTACGACACCTGGAACAATCCACGGCACGGTGATCGCTTCGGCTCGCTCCTTCAGCGAGGCGTGGAGGGCGATCTGTTGCGTGCGCTCAGCTGCCCACCCGCCGGATAGCTGGAAGGGGCTGTGGGGCCGGGCGTTGGGCATGGTAGCGCACCTCGTCGAGAAAGGCGGTGAAAAGTTGAGCGGCCCACTTGTGCTCGTGGTACATCATCTCAGGGTGGCACTGTATACCAATCACCCAGGACGCTGATTCGTGCTCGATCGCCTCGATGACGCCGTCTTCCGCTCGTCCGGTAATCGTTAGCCCCTCGCCGAGGTCCTTCACCGCCTGATGGTGATGCGTATTCGCGGGGAGAGACTCGCCGCCGATCGCGCGGGCGAGCCTCGTTTGCGGCGCCACGTCGAGCTGGTGGGTTGCCAGGCCGCGGATGCCGCGATCGCGCGATTCGTTGTGGTTTAAGCCGCCGGGTAGCTGGGAGGGGAGATCCTGGTACAACGAGCCACCACAGGCGACGTTCAGCACCTGCGCCCCACGGCAGATCGCGAGGGTTGGCTTGTCGTCCTCCAGCGCCCAGCGGGCGAGCATTAGCTCCGCGTAGTCCCGCTCGGGATCAACCGGGCCGAGCTGCGGGATCGGCTTCTCGTCATAATGGACTGGGTCCACGTCGCCACCGCCGGTGAGCAGGACTCCGTCGGCCAAGTCGTACAGCGTGCGCAAGCTGCGCTTGAGTGGGACGACGCCCATCGGCGCTCCGCCCGCAGCCTCGGTCGCCTCGAAGTACGCGCGCGCTCCCACGATGCGGGGCGCCCGCTCGCTCATCGCCTCGCCCCACATGCTCACGGCGATTATCGGGGCGGTGTCATCCAAGGTCAGCTTCTCCACTGCTATCAGGTGTCGTCGGCCCTCGCTCGGCGGTGCGGCAAGACTCTGGTCGCGGTCGCATCCATTTAGCTTTGGCAACCAGTATAGGGCACACGATGGCACAAACGCGCGCTAGCGGCCAAAACCGGCGCTATTGATCGCACCCACGATATCGTGCTGCGCCGCCTCGTTAGCGACGCGCAGCGCATTTTTGATCGCGTTCGCACTCGAGCGACCGTGTGAAATGAACACCGTTCCGTTCACGCCGAGCAGCGGTGCGCCGCCGATCTCACTGTAGTCGAGCCGGGCGCGGACACGGCGGAAGGCCCGGCGCAGCGCGAGCGCGGCGAGCTTGTTGCGCAGCCCTCGGGTGATCTCCTCGCGCAGCAGTTGCTGGATCAGCTCGGCGGTGCCTTCGATCGACTTGAGCGCGACGTTGCCCGTAAAGCCATCTGTTACCACGACATCGACCGTGCCACGCGTGATATCACGGCCCTCCACATTTCCCGCGAAGTTGAGACCACTGTCGCGCAACAGCGAATGTGCGTCGAGGGTGAGTGCGTTGCCCTTCGACTCTTCCTCGCCATTGCTGAGAAGTCCCACCGTCGCCTTGTCTGCTTGGGTAAGGGTGTTGACGTAGATGCTGCCCATCCGCGCAAACTGGAGCAAGTTCTGTGCGCGGACATCCACGTTCGCGCCCGCGTCGAGGAGCAGGGTGCGTCCGTGCAGCGTCGGGATCACCGTTCCGATAGCCGGCCGGTCTATGCCCGGCGCGCGTCCCAGCACGAGGAGAGAAGCCGCCATCACCGCGCCACTGTTCCCCGCAGAGACAAAGGCGTCCGCGCGGCCTTCCTTGAGCAGACGCAACCCGACGACGATGCTCGATTCCTTCTTCGCGCGGACGGCCTGCGCGGGGTGATCCTGCATCTCTATGGTATCGGGTGCGTGGACGATCTCGACCGGAAGTGCGGCAGCGTCAGGACCGAGGTGGGCGGTGAGCACCTCCTGTCTGCCGACGAGCAGCGTCTGAACGCCGAACTCCTCTGCCGCAGCGAGCGCGCCCTGTACAGTGACTTTCGGCGCGTTGTCTCCCCCCATCGCATCGAGCGCTATACGCAACGTAAACCTCCTGCTGTCCTTTTGCTCCGGTTTGAGCAAGACGCGGGCCGTCTCCGCGCAACACCATCGGAAAAACGGCAGGACCTGCGCCGGAGGTATGCGCGCGGTGATCGCTCATATCGCAATTTCCGCAACGAGTTACCGCGCTGCCCGGCTCGGCAGGTTCGTTCGCAGAGCTGGGCGAACCAGGTTCGCCGCGATGGTATTACGGGGCCACTTGTGTGTCGTACCGGGGCGGTCTTATCATCGGCCCATGGTGGGCCGTGCAGGATCCACCGGGAGGTGCTCGGAGCCCGGTCGCCGGATCTATAGTCGTGAGCGCGCACGCCATCGCGCTACGTCTATATAATGTGTATGATATAATAATAGATACTATATCTTGCGTTGGAGGCGGGAAGCGTGCATTGTCCCAAGTGTGGGTCTCGCGAGACGCGGGTTGTGGATTCGCGTGATGCGACAAACGCCGTGCGCCGTCGGCGGTCGTGTGAGCACTGCGGCAATCGCTTCACCACGTATGAGCGCGT
>JACDAU010000162.1 GCA_013695265.1 Chloroflexia bacterium | reverse complement strand
GCACGAGGTCTCTCGTGTACTCGGACACGCCAGCATCACGCTCACCGCCAACACGTATCGCCACGTCCTCCCCGGCGAAGGCGCCGCCGCCGCTGCCCACATGGAGTCCCTGCTAGGGTAACCTACGCTGCGTGGTGTCAGAAGTGGTGTCAAACGCCCAGGTCGTGCTCAGCGGCAGACACAATGAAGCCCCGTAACTGCTAGAGTTACGGGGCAATTCCACTGGTGAGCCGCGAGGGAATCGAACCCCCAACCCACTGATTAAGAGTCAGTTGCTCTGCCAATTGAGCTAGCGGCCCGCGTGTTCGTGACAGTATAGTACACTAGTCGCACTTACAGCGTCAAGGTCGAATAGCCACGCGACGCCCGACCCCAGACCCGCCGGAACGCGTCCGAACGCGTCCGCAGAACTGGAGCCACATGGAGCTCGAAAATCAACTGCTCGCCCGCGGCGAGCGCACCGCGATCCGCCGCTTTACCCGTACTGATGTCGAAGCGTGGGTCTCGTGGCCCCGGCACAGCGACCCGCTCTTGCAAGATTACAACTCCCCCTACCTCAAGCCCCGCGAGCGTGACCTGTGGTACGCAGAGCGCGCGGCACGCCCGGATCACGCGATGTACGCGATCGAGGACGCCGACACAAACCTCATTGGCCGACTCTTCCTGCGGCAGATAGACACGGTACGCAGGAGCGCGATCCTCGGGGTGGACCTCCGAAGCGACCGGCTCGATGAGGGGCTGGGCACCGACGCGCTTCGGGCCTTCACCCGTTACTTCTTCGAGGATCTCCGACAGGAAACCCTGAAGCTCGATGTCGCGGCCTACAACGACCGCGCGCGCTGGGTCTATGAGAAGCTAGGATGGGTGCGGGTTGGAGAGCACTGGAACACGTATCCCTCCATCTTCATGCCCGGAGTCTTCGAAGACCCTGCCATGGCGCCGATCCGCCCATTTTTTCGCGCGCAACCGGGATCAATCAGCGTGCTGCATTACGACATGGACCTGACACAACAAAACTGGCTGGAGGTGAACGGTCGATGAGAGGGGAGATACTTTCGATTGGCGCCGAGATCCTCGCGGGCGAGATCACAGACACAAACGCGACGTTCCTGGCACAGCAGTTCATAACGCTCGGCGTAGAGTTGCGGCGCGTGACCCAGGTGGGAGACGCTCTCGGCGACATACGCGAAGCGCTCGCTGCCGCGCTCCAGCACGCGCAAGTCGTCGTGTGCACCGGCGGCATCGGCCCAACGCCCGACGATCTCTCGCGTGAGGCCGTGGCGGCCCTACTGCGGGAGGAAATGCGCGTCGTGCCCGAGCTGGAAACACGGCTACGCACCTACTTCACTGGCCGCGGAGTAGAGATGCCAGAACGCAACCTGAAGCAGGCGATGCTCATCCCCAGCGCTGAGGCGATAACTAACCGGTCCGGCACCGCACCTGGATGGTGGGTGGAGACAAACAACGCTATCCTCATTCTGCTGCCAGGCGTGCCGCACGAGATGAAGACCATCTGGCAGGAAGAACTGCTGCCGCGGCTGGTCGGGCTTTCCGGAACCTACACAGCGTCGGAGACCATCAAGACGTATGGCGTCGGCGAATCGACCGTGGCTGAGAAGCTGGGCGAGCTTTGGGAGCAGGAGCGGCCCACGGTTGGGACCTACGCGAAGCGGGACGGCGTGCAGGTCGTGTTGCGTGCTTCCGGGCCGAACCCCGAGGAGGTACGAGCCACCATCGCCGCCACAACTGCCCGGGTTCGGGCGCTGCTGGGCGACGCGGTCTGGGGTTCCGGCGGCGGCACACTGACGGCAGAGGTCGGTGTGTTGCTGGGCAGCTCGGGGCTTACTGTCGCGACTATCGAGGAGGCAACCGGCGGGCTGCTCGCGATGGAGCTGCGCGCCACCGCAACCGGACAGTTTGTCGGTGGCGTCATCGGACAGGGGATGCCACCAGTCGCAGATCTGCTGGTGCGCGTCGGACCAGCGACATCAGCAGACGGCGACGGCGCTTCGATGGTGGGGTGCGACGTCGCCCTGTTTGCAGGCGAGGCCGCAGTGGCGACCACGCGCGTACAAACACCATCCGCCGCCGCGCTTGCGGACCGGGCGACCTTCGCGGCGCTCGATCTACTCCGACGCCACGTGCACGGCTCGGCAGCGGACTGATATAGCTTGCGGATGAATACCGGTACTGTGTCGAGACCACCGATGCAGATCCTCCGCGACTAAAAACTCTAGGTGGTTATCGAGATAGCTGTCCGATTACTCCGGGAATCGCAACGTCCGACGACGGGCACTCTCCCTCGGACAACAAGGTACTGAAAAGCTGGTAAGGCCGATACTGCATAGTGGTGACATAGCTACTGAAGGCCGAAGGTGGTACGTGTTGAGCATCAGGCGTCAGGGATGCAGCATGGTGGCACAAGTACGGTTGGAGCAGGTCGCCGTGTCGGCTCCCGTATCCTATGCCTGTCCTCCCACCGGGTTGGTTCGATGATACAGACGTGGCAAAACGGTGCTGGCCGTCACGGCGGCTCACGCGAACAATCAACTTCTACCCACCGAGGGACGCTTTATGGCGACACTACCACGACTCATCCATTTGCTTGCGCTATTCGATTTCTCGCGCGATCAGCTCGCCGACTGCATGGTCGACGTGATCGACGACGAATCCCTCCGGGAGCCAGGGCCAACGTGTTTTTCGATCCGCCTGCGCACAACGGAAGCTGCGTCGACTCTCAGGAGCAAGTCGTGAGCGATGGCCGATGACGCAGCTCGACGACTGTTACCAGTTGCTGGCGGAAATCAGCGCCGAGGTCGCCGCCATGGTACCGCCGGGGCACGCGCGGGTGCTGCTCGCGCTATTGCGCGTTGGGGATACCAAGGGGCTCGCCGACGATCTCACGCAGAACGCGCGACCGGGTTGGAAGCTGGCACTGCGGCTCTGCCTGGAACGGCAAGACTACAAGGACGACAACATACCAGGCGACGGTGCGATGCTCGCCTCCTGGGCCGAACGATTCCTCGCCGACTGCGACCGGTTGGCACTCGCCAGCATGGCGCTGGCGCGGTGCGAGTCAGGACATCTGCAACTCCAGCAACGTGCTCCACGCACCTTTGTCGCCTGGGCGACGAGCCGTCGCCCCTCGACTGAGCAGCGCGAGCGGGCCGACTTCGAGTGGTGGTCGGCGCACTCGGCGCGGCAGGTCGCCCCGCGCATGGCTACCCTCCTCGCCGAACGGAAGCGCATAATCGCGTACCTCAACCGGGAGGACGTTCCGAGGCCCGTATCGGCGGAATTTTCCGCGAGCGACCCGACCGTCGAACACCTCTATCGTCAGCTCGGCCAGGCTCACGTCGCCCGCTTCGCACTCCAACACAGCTACCCGGCCGACGCGGCGATCGGTGGCGCGACCGTTGGCCGGCACACCGATATCCTGGCGCTGCTGATCGGCTGGCTGCACCGCGAGCGCGACCATCATACGTCCGACGGTGACGACACGCACACACCACGAGACGAGCGTGCCCTGATCGCGGCTCTGGCCGATGCGCTTGACGCCGACACAGCGGAGACTGAGCGCGCCCTCCAGCCCTTTATCCTCGATCGCGACAACGCCGCCTACCACAGCGCCCTTCCGGGACATGCTGCGCCGCCGCTGATCCGTCTCGACGAGGAAAGGGTGGTCTGGTCGGCGCTCGGGCTGCTCAGTGAGCCCCTCATCTTCCTCTCACGCGACCTGCGCCGCCGCCATGCGCAGGAGTATCACAATAGCGCCCACCTGCGCGAGGGCGTCTTCCGGCTGGATCTCTACAACCTCTTCGGCGACCGGCGTTTCGTCTTGAGCGCGGGACGGGTCGAGCTGAAGCGGAGCGGCAAGGCGCGCACTGACCTCGACGCCCTCGTCTTCGACCGCAAGACGGGCACGCTCGGCGTCTTCGAGCTAAAGGCGCAGGACCCATTCGCGCGCTCGGTCGAGGAGCGGCGGCGACAGCGCGACAACTTCCTCCGCGCCAACCGCCAGGTATCGGCGATCCTGGAGTGGGTGCAGCAGCACGGCCCCGACGAACTGCTGGTCCGCTTCGACGAGCGCGCCGCAAAGCGGTTCCGCGTGCAGAAGGTTTACGTCTTCGTGCTTGGGCGCTACGTGGCCCACCTCGCTGACGGCTCCGAGCCAGACCGTCGAGCCGCATGGGGGAGTTGGCCGCAGGTGCTTCGCGTTGTCGGGGATGGGCCGTTCGACCACGACGATCGCAACCCACTCAGCCTGCTCTTCGCGCGGCTGCGCGACGCCACGCCCGCAGATACAACGGCCGACGCCGACAGCCAGGTGATCGAGGTTGGCGGACTTCACCTGCAAATCTACCCCTCCTTCACGGAGATGCGGTCGGCGAAGAATCGTCAAACGTAGCCAACTGTACACCATAGGCTCATCCTGGCAAAACGTGTCTCCGATCGAGGGGAATAGCGGTCTCGGCCCAGTGACTGTGGCAAAGAGACTGCGCGCACTTGCGTCGTAGCGGGCGGCGAAACCGTGATACTACTCGAGTTCGCAGCGGAGGTTCGCAATTATGTCCCGAGCCCAGTCGAGTTTGCGGTTGAAAACGCAAGGCGGTACTTTCGGGTTAGGATGACAGGCGGTAAATCTCTTCCAGCAGCAGTATTACCGGTAGTCTGTTGAGTCAAGTTTAGTGGTGTGTCGGGTGGTGGCTGATGCCGTGGATACCGACGTAATTGCTGGGGTTCCGTTCACCGGTAACACCCGCCAGGTGTCTTTCGTCCCAAGGCAACAGACTACCTTTACAGCGGTGAGCAAGATGATTGAACCTCCAGAATGGCAGGGGGCGGGCTGCTGCCCGCGGGCAGGCACGGAGACCATCTGGTCCAACTAATTCACCTTTGGGTCCAAGAACGTACCAGTGCCTGTCAACTTTCGTGGCATTTCAGCGACTGCGTTGGCTGCAAGCCTGCGTATTCTCCATGTGGGCTCGGGCAACGCTCGGGCGCTCATCAAGTACGGCCAGTCGAGCCTCACCGCCCTCGAAACGTGG
>JACDAU010000086.1 GCA_013695265.1 Chloroflexia bacterium | reverse complement strand
ACACCCCCCCCAGATCAACGGTCGCCGCAATGATCGTCGCCGCTGTCAGCACCACCAGCGCCCCGAACACCACCAGATACGACCGCACCGGCACAATGTGATGCTCATCATTATCCCCCTCGTGCGTCTCCGAGCCAGTGCCCAAGCGAGAACCCCCTGTGTCGCTGCGTAGCCGCGCCTCCGTGTCGGTGTCGAACAGATGCGGGGGAGGCTTGCTGCCCCAGTTGCTCTGGTTGATCTGGTCGCGGTTCACGTTGAGCGTGACTCGCTCACGCGTCGATTCCCTGACCGCCGAGAGCGGGATATACAGGTCGGAACTGTCGAGGCCGGTGTTGACCTTCACGTAGCCGCTGGCGACGCGCTCGTCCCCGGTCGGAAGGGAGACATGTGGGTCCGCCGTCTCGCCCATCTGCTTATAGTCGGTGCCGACATCACTGGTGGCGACGTTCGCCAGGCGCTCGTTCTCGCCCTCGTGGGGCTTCACTCCGAGTGACTCCTGTGCGGGTTGGGTAGCGGCCAGCGGTTCGAGCGTGCCGGTAATGTCGAGGTCGATCAGCTCGCCGTGCACGGGAATGGCGTTCCCCGGCGGACGAGCGGGCAGCGTGGACTCATCACCGAACACTCTCGGCAAATGAAGATCACCCGCCTTACCGATTCTCGAACCGTCCGAGGTGTACACCTTCGCGCCGTTGTGCACTTGCATCGTCACGTTCATCGCCTCCTTGGGCCGAGACTTCGAGCACCCGCCCGCCGCGCCGTCCGTCGGGATCCCCCGTCACCCTGTTCGTTCCCCGTAATCATACTTCAACGCGGCGTCGGGCGGGAGATGGCCAGCCACGGTGCGGTTGCGGGCGATGCTCACGCTTTAAGGCGACAAGTCAGCGCGAAAGAACGCAGACATTTGACATGTCCGTCCAGATTTACTATGCTGCCTTATCCACCATACCGCTGTGTCGCACAGGAGCAGCGTGTAAGCCGTTTCGCACGGCACAACCAGGGAGGTACTCTTGAAGAGCTTGTACTACTCCGTTCTCGTCCTCACCTTCGCCCTTTCCGCGGGCGCACCGGCCCGCGCGACACAGTTCGCGGCAGCCGCCGAGCCAGCCGGCTTCCGCGCCCAGAGTGGGGCCGAGGCGCGCGCCTTTCACGTACCAGCAGATGTTCGTGTGGCATGGACTGCGACGGACGCGCTTTCTGGCATCACGCAAACACGCCATCAGCAGGTCGTTGGCGGGGCTGATGTGTATGGCGGCCAGATCACGACGCTAACCGACCGCACGGGCCGCATGCTCGCGGTGATCGGCGCGCATTATCCCGGCCTCAGGGCCACGGGGACCGTCAAGCTTACCGGCAAGGCGGCACGCGAGGTGGTCGCTCGCCAGGTGGGAACTCAGGGTAAATGGGATGTTACCCTCTCGATTAGCCCACAGACCGGCAACCGTTTCTACGTCGTAGACGCGAAGCGGTTCACGGCCCGCTGGATCTTCCACATTGACGCCGGCACGGGCAAGACGCTCAAGAAATACAATGCCATCCAGCACACCGGCGAGACCGCTAGTGACCCTGGTACAGGTGTCAAGGGTGACCCGAAGCAGATCGATACGACCCTCATCAACGGCACGCACGCGATGCAGTCGGGCGACAATCGGCAGAAGACGTACGACGCAAAGCAGGCAAACACTAGTCGGAAGCTTCCGGGCACGCTCTTTACGGATCTAGACGGCGGCTGGTACAACGAAAGCACCTCCTCACCCGGACAGCGGGCGGGCGTGGACGCGCACTACTACTCGAACGTCACGGACGATTTCTACAGGACCACGTTCGAGCGCAACAGCCTGGACAACAGCGGCCTGACGATGGTCTCCAGCGTCCACTACGGCAACAGTTACGACAACGCCTTCTGGAACGGCTCGCAGATGGTGTACGGCGACGGCAGTCAGACCGCCGGCGGCTTCCGGGAGCTCTCCGGCGGCCTCGACGTGGTGGCGCATGAGCTTACCCACGGCGTGACGGACTACACCTCCAACCTGGTGTACCAGGACGAGTCCGGCGCACTGAACGAGGCGTTCTCCGACATGATGGGCAACAGCGTCGAGGCCTACGCCAACGAAAGCGCAACCACCAGCAAGTGTGTACTGGATACGGATCAGTCACAGACGACCTGTGCGGACTGGTATATCGGCGAGGACGTGTACATCAGCCCCAGCGCCAACAAGGTAGAGGGCTTCCGTAACATGGCCGACCCCAAGGAGGACGGCGACCCCGACCACTACTCCGAGCGCTACACCGGCACCGATGACAACGGCGGGGTGCACTCCAACAGCGGCATCCCAAACCACGCATACTACTTACTGGTGAACGGCAGGAACAACGCGGGCTGCGACACGATCGGCTCTGGCGGGCACTCACATACCGAGGACTGCGGCGTGACCGTCGCGCGCCTTGGCGTGGAAAAGGCACAGCAGATCTTCTACAAGGCGTTCACGAGTCTCAACTCCACCGCGACCATGGGTAACGCCCGTGCGGCGACGGAGGTTGCGGCGCAGGCGTTGTTCCCGAGCGACGCAACCGAGCTTTCTAGCACCAGCGCGGCGTGGCAGGCGGTCGGGGTTTCTGAGGGCGCCGCTCCCTCACCGACGTGTGATGTGGCAAGCGCGACGCTTCCGTTC
>JACDAU010000083.1 GCA_013695265.1 Chloroflexia bacterium | reverse complement strand
CCGATCAGGCCGGGGTTGTTCTTGTTGTCCTTGAGGAACTTCCGCGAGAGCAGCCCGCCGCGGCTGTGCGCCAAAAGCACGATCCGGGCGCCGGGCTGGCTGTTGCGCAGGTGCGTCACCACCTCCGCGAGATCCTGCACCGGGCGGGCGAGGTAGCCGGTCGGGTCGAGCTGGGAGTACGCCGCAGTGCGATAGCCTTGTTGCTGCAGGGCTTGCCGCCAGCTCCGGACGCTCTTGAAGCGGTCCTGAACGAAACTGTACGGCCCGACGTGGGGGTACCACGACCAACCGAGATCCCGGTTGGGTTGCATCGGTGCCCGATAGTCGAAGTGAAAGTTGAGCGCAGCCGGATTCGTCATGTCGTCTCTGTCGCCGTTGTGGCCGTGAAGCAGGAGGACCAGCGGCTTGTTCGCGTCGCCCGGCGTAATCTGGAGGTCTGTGGGAAGAGCCATGACGGTTGTCCTCCTTGCTTAGGCCGACTCGATGCGCGCGACGACGATCTCGGTGATGACTCGTACCTCCGTGCTGGTGGTGAGCGTGACCGTCTGCGAGAGGCTCAACAGGTTGTCCTCATCGGGCAGGCCGCTCTCGTCCTCGACGATCGTGACCGGCTCGCCGTTCTCGATGCGCTGGTATTTGAGGAGCGTCACCCTGGAGCGGGGGTTCCCCTTCTTGTACTCGCCGAGCAGCGCGCGCACGCCCTGCGGCAGGCCGGCCTCGCGTATGGGCTGCTCCTTTGGGGTGGCGATGCGGGCGCCTTTGTGCGCCGTGGGCACGCGCTTCTTCAACTCGTGCGCGTTGACGTACGTTTCCCGGAACTGCCGCACCAACTCCCGCGGATCGACCTTGACTTCGTTCGTGGACATAGCGATCCCCTCTCGTCAGGCTCCAAATAACTGCCAAACGCCGGCGCCCCGGTCCCACCGCTCGGGCGCTCGCCGGCGGGTTGCCAGGAGTCTACACCCATGGCACTCCCGTGTCCAGACGCGAGGCTGCATCCTTCGCGTTCGCCGGTGGCTTCGTCACGACGGCGTCCATCACCGGGTCGAGGTAGATGACACTCTATCCGCGTCGACCACATCGGAAACGGCAGTCCAGATGGTAGTCGGGCCGCCCAGCACCTTGCTTTCCACTGGCCAGACCGCCGTTCTTGATGTACCCCGCCCTACGTGGACTTGGACCCTGGTCAAGTGGTTGGAGAGCGGACCTGTTCCCATACGAACGTCTCCAAAGTTGTGAGCGGGACGTCGAACGTGCGGGCAATCTCGTCCATCTCGATGGTCGAGTCGTACGTTTCCATGCCCGCCAGTATCCAGGGCATCGGCTCGGGCAGGCCCGGAATCGGCTCACCCATCGGCACGAACTGTATCAAGATGGGTCGCCCGAGCGCCCGCTCGTAGGTCGCCACGACATCCCGCCACGTCAGCGATTCGGGCCCGCCGATCGTCAGATACTGGTTTCGCGCCGCTGGGTGATCCACCGCCGCTGCGGCGAACGCGGCGACATCGCGATTGGAGATGAAGCTATGCCGGCGACGGCCCTCACCGACCAGGGTAACCGGTTGGCCCTGCAGGGCGGGAATGCCCACCACCACCGCCGCCCAGATCTCCATAAATGGAGTGGGGGCCAGGATCGTGTACTCCATACCGCTCTCTCGCAGGGACGCTTCGCTCTGGCCTTTCGCCTGCATGAAGGGGACGGGGTTGTTCGGGTCGGCGCCGAAGGCGGAGAGGAAAATGAAGTGCCGGACACCCGCTTCCCGCGCCGCTTCGATGAGGTTGTGGTTGCCATCCAGGTCCACGCTTTGTGGGTTGTCCTCCCCTCCGCGCCCGGCCGAATTGGCCGTGGAGATCACGGTCTCGACGCCTTCGACCACGGCATCCAACGAGGCTCGATCACGCAGGTCACCGTACACCGACTGCGCACCAGCCTCGATCAGTGACTCGGCTGACGTGGCGCGACCTTCTCGGGCCAGCTGTGCAGACATAGAGTTGCTGCGCGCGAGGATGCGCACCTCCTTACCCTGCTCCAGCAACCGCCGCGCGATCATGCCACCGACAACCCCCGTGGCACCGATTACCGCAATCATCCTGCTCCTCCTACTCGTCGTATGGTTGGAACACGTATCCAGGCATATGGTGCCGCCGAACTAGTGACCAGTGGCAGCCACGCCGATGCCGGGCCCACTCGCCTGCACCGGCTCCATGTACAGCCGCACCCACTCGGTCCGATCTCCCCGCACCCCTTGGATGGTAACGCCGCGGTGGAGAAACGGCGAGCTGTCAGCATAGGTGCCCGTCCATTCCCATTCCACCCAGACGGTACCAGCGTCTGTGGCAGTACTGAGCACCACCGCCTCGATGTCCGGGACAGTGCGGAAGATCCGCCCCCAGTTGGCGCGCATCTGATCATGTCCGCCGAATGCGCGGTCCGGATGCGCGGGGAATTCGCTGCGATAGTTGGCGTCGAAGCACTCTGCCAGCGCGTCCAGGTCGCGCCGGTTGATCGCCTGTCGGATGCGCTCGATGACAACCAGTGGGTCGGACTTCGTGTGCATCTCCATCACCTCGGCCTTGCTTCCCATTGGCTCGGACCACCTTGTGCAGGTATAATACATCCATATTCACTATAAGTCAATACTAAGGAAAAAGGGTGAGCGCGACTGAGAAGAGGCGTGGGTATCACTCTCCGCGTCGTCAACAGCAGGCGGAGGCAACGCGGCGCGAAATTCTGAGGGCGGCCCGCCGTCTGTTCACCGTAGACGGCTACGTGACCACGACCCTGTCCGCGGTTGCCGTTGAGGCAGGCGTATCTCTGCCGACTGTCACCGCAGCATTCGGGACGAAGCTGGCCATCCTGGACGCGCTTATCAGGGTGGAAGTACGCGGGGATGAGGCGCCCACGCCGTTGGCTGCGCGGACCCGCTGGCAGGAGATGCTCCGCGAACCGGATCCCGTCCGCCAACTCATACTCAATGCGGCCGCCCTGCGACACATCCACGATAGGACGACGGACATCTTCGAGATCGTCCGGGGTGCCGCGACTGCTGAGCCGGAGATTGCGGCTCTGCGGAGATCGCTCAACGCTCGGCGCTTCGAGGACAAGCGCCTGTTGGCGCAGTCACTGGAAAGCAAGCAGGCTCTTCGCC
>JACDAU010000077.1 GCA_013695265.1 Chloroflexia bacterium | reverse complement strand
TTCCAGCTCGGCGAGGATCTGAAAAAGAAGACGCCGAAGACCTCCCTGTTCGCGGATGCGTTCAACGATGTGTACATACCAATGGTCGAGCAGCAGGGGCACGGCTGGTTCGACGGGAACAAGCTGCAGTTCGAGGAGAAAGCGCTGAAGCCGCTCCAGCGAGCGGTCGAGGTGCGGAAGCGGAAGATCGACGCCGATGTTGACTGGTGGGGCGCCGAATGGAACACCGCCCTTAAGAAAGATGTGTTCGCCGGGATGGGCATCGCCTGCTGGATGCAGACCGGGCTAACCCAGTCCCACCCGGAGCACGTCGGGAAGTGGCGCGTCATCAAGGCGCCCGAGGGCAACTACAACTGGGGTGGTTCGTTCCTCTCCATCCCGGAGCAGGGCAAGAACAAAGACGCTGCGTGGGAGTTCGTGAAGTACGTGTGCTGCACAAAAGAAGGACAGAACGCGATCTTCAAGGCGTCAGGGATCTTTCCTGCATACAAACCCGCGTGGGAGGACCCTATATACGACGAGGGGGTGGAGTTCTACGGTGGGCAGAAGACCTTCCGGCTCTGGACGGAGATCGCCGCCGACATCCCCGGCAACGTCGTACATCCAAGCGACAGGCAGGCGAACGACATCCTTGGCAATGAGGTCACGAAGATAGAGGAGCAGGGCAAAGATCCCGCCAAGGCTCTGAAGGACGCAGAGACGGAGGCGCTGAAGCGCATCAAGGACATCGAGAGCTAAAGACTTCAGGCCGGGCAGGATTGCTGCCCGGCCCACTTTGCTACCCGCGCGACAGGGGAAAGGTGATTCTATGGCATCGACGACGTTAGAGTCGGGTGGCTCAAGGCGGCGCAGGGGCACGATGTATGAGATGCGGCGCAACGTATGGGCATACGCCTTCATTGCGCCATTCTTCCTCCTCTTCGCGATCTTCGGGCTGTTCCCCTACCTGTATGCCTTCTACCTGAGCTTCGTAACGTGGGACGGCATAGGCGGTCCCGCCTCGCAGCAATGGGTCGGGCTTGAGAACTACCAGCAACTGGCGCGCGACGATGTCTTCCGAAAGTCGCTCTATAACAGCATCTGGCTCTTTGTTGTTACCTCGCTTAACCTCGTAATCGCGCTACTCCTCGCGTTCATTCTCAACAGCGGCCTCGTCCGCTTCAAGGAGTTTTACCGCGCAGCGTTCTTCGCGCCGATCGTGGCGTCGTCGGTTGCAATCGCGATTATCTTCAGCACCCTCTTCGGTGAGCGGTATGGCGCGCTCAACTACGTCACCGGTCTCGTGGGTATTGCCCCGGTTGACTGGCTGGGGAGCGCGGCGTGGATCAAACCGGCAATCGCGCTCGTGGTCATATGGCGTTACTTCGGCTGGAACACGATCATTTACCTTGCCGGCCTGCAAAGCATCAACACCGATCTGTATGAGGCCGCGCGGGTCGACGGCGCAGGCTGGCGGCAGATATTCTTCCGCATCACCATGCCGCTCATGCGCCCGGTGATCACCTTCACGGTCATTCTCTCGATCATCGGTGCACTGCAGTTGTTTGAGGAGCCACTGCTGCTTGCCGGTGGCACGGCATCCACATCACCCGGCGGCACGGATCGCGCGGGGTTGACGGTGCTGGTGTATATGTACAGCCAGGCTTTCCAGTACCTCGAGTTCGGCTACGCCGCCGCAATGTCCGTGGCGTTGTTTGTTATCATCGTCGTTTTCTCGTTTCTGTACTATCGATTCCTGGGCCAGGAGGAGGCGTAAGATGTTGCAGATAGTCCGAGTCCAAAGCATTAACCCCGCAGCAGGAGGAGCATAATGGCGTCAGTTACCTCTCCAGAAGGTGCCGTCTCCCGCGTCGAGACGCATCACGCTGGCACGACGACGATCCGCGATCGGATCAACAGCGCGATCATGTACTTCCTGCTGACGCTCCTCGCGCTGCTGTCGGTCTACCCGTTCTGGTGGATGATCGTGGCGTCCACGCGACGCTCCGCGACGATTCTCACCGCGCCGCCACCCCTTCTCCCCGGAAACTCCCTGGTACTCAATTACGAGCAACTGGTCGCGCAGCTCCCGTACTGGCGCAATACGATCAACAGCATGGGCGTCGCGGGGATACACACGATTCTCGTGCTCTTCTTTTGCTCGCTCGGCGGCTACGCATTCGCGAAGTTTCGATTTCCGGGCAGGGACAAGCTTTTTGCCATCATGCTCGCGACGATGATGATCCCCAGTGTGCTGGGCATTATCCCGTCGTTCATGCTTATGCGCTGGCTTGGCTGGCTGGAGGGCGCGGACAACTACCTGCCGTTGATCGTCCCCGGCATAGCCAATGCATTTGGCATCTTCTGGATGCGCCAGTATATTTCCAGCGCGATCCCCGACGACTTGATGGACGCAGCGCGCATCGATGGCGCGCACGAGTTCGGCATCTACTGGCGGATCGTCCTGCCGGTGGTTACGCCCGCGCTTGCCGCACTCGCGATTTTCACATTCATGGGCAAGTGGAACGACTTCTTCTGGCCACTCATCGTGCTCAAGGACGAGATCGACTACACCTTGCCGGTCGCACTCGCAAGCCTCCCGAACCTGTACAGCAACGAGATCGGCGTGCAGCTCCTGGGGGCCACGATCGCGATCGCGCCAGTCATGATCGTGTTCCTGCTCTCGGCACGCCGGTTCATGGCGGGCCTGACGGCAGGTGCGGTAAAGGGAGTTTAGCCGCCGCCAAAGTAGCTATCCGGATCGGGCCAGCTTGGTATGAACGTGGCTGGCTCGAACCGAATAGCCGTCCTGATCGTCGTGGCTCATAGAGCAGGCGCAGAGACTCAGGGCCGGCACGGAGGCTTGAGTGCCACGTTCGACATTGCCGCGCATCGAACGGGAGAGGATACAGCAGGATGGCGCGCCAGCGAACGAGATATCTTTTACTGCTGATTCCGGCGGCGGTGATCTTCCTGGTGACGAGCGGCACGTGGCCTCACGGACCTGACGCCGAAGGCGCTCCGTCTGGACTGCGGCTTGCTGGCACAGAGCGCACGGTACCCATGGCGGTGCGCTCCGAGCGGCTCGGCGCTGGCACACCGTGCACCGGCCGATTCGAGCGCCACGAACTGCCGCACACTACGACGAACGGCAACGCGGCAGTTCGCATGTTTAACAGCAACGGGTCTGGGCTCGCGGTTGACGACCTCGACGGTGACGGCGATGAGGACGTTGTGCTTGCGAATCTGGCAGGGCCAAACACGATTCTCTGGAACGAAGGTCGATTGGCCTTCCGAAAGCAGGCACTTGCGCACGGTGACTCGCGGGCGGTGAACATCGTCGACGTGGACGGCGATGGGAAGCAGGACATTCTGTTCAGCCGTCACACGCTACCCCCGACGGTCTGGCGTAACCTCGGCGGGGGCCGCTTTGTGGAAGGTATGCTACCTGGTGTTGACGGAAAGGTGTACGCAACCAATTGGGCGGACGTGGACGGGGATGGCGACCTCGACCTCGTTGCCGGAGCGTATGACGCCGGACTCGAGAAGGATCTGGGCTACAATTTCATGTTCACCCGCAGCGGCGGGGGCCTGTACATGTATGAGAATCGGGGCGCGGAGTTCGTCGGTCAAAAGCTCTCGGAGCGCGCCGAGGCACTCGCGCTCGCCTTGCCCGACCTGGATGGTGATGGCCGCCCGGAGATCGTGGTTGGGAACGACTTCGACCTCCCCGACGAGGTCTGGCGCCGGTCGGCTGGCGGCTGGAGTCTGATCGCCCCGTTCCGCAAGACGACCCACAGCACCATGAGCTTCGACCTCGGCGAC
>JACDAU010000050.1 GCA_013695265.1 Chloroflexia bacterium | reverse complement strand
TCCCATCTCGGTTAATTTCGGCTCAAGCTCATCCGATCCTGGGAGCCCAAACGAAGTGGCGACCGGCATCGACGGCTCGCTGATGGTTTCAGGAGACTCGGGAAACGCTGGAGCGACGCCTGTTACTTTCGCGATCGCGTCGTCCTGCAGAGCCTCCCACAGCTTCCCGGGCACCACGGTGGTGTCTCGGTCCGGCGCAGAGAGAAGAGCATTCTCCGCATCATCATCCGCGGTCTCTAGATGGATCTCCGCAGGGTCCGGCGCAAACTCCTCGTAACCAATTCGTTGGTCGGACTTAGTTGAGCCGTCCTCTCCAAGCAGGCCCGAGAGAACTTCGAGTATGGACTCGCCTTCCTGGTTCGACACGGTCACCTTCTCGAGTGCGGCCTCGTCGGTTGCCAGATGGGATTCGGGCTCGGCATCTGGACCACGAGACTGGTCTGGCTCAACCGTCGTTACGTCGGCGAACACGACTGCGGACGGTTCGCCGTCTGGGTCCGGCGTGACGTCCAAATCGTCAAGCAGCAGAAGATCGGCCTCTAGCGGGCCTTCCTCATCATCGACCTCAAAGATAGCGACGTCATCCCCGATATGGCCGGCTACGAACGGTTGATCCGTCGGTGGCGGGGCATCTTCGACCACTTCGTTGTATGGTGGGGGGAGAATCACTGCAACTCCACCAAAGAGCTCGCGAAACGGCCGGACAGCCGAGAGCCATTCCGGGAGTATCATCTCACCCTTCCAGAGGTAGCCTGCCACCGCCAACTGTCGCAACCAAGGGGGCAGTGGCTCATCCACCTCAAACTGCTCCGCGACGAGCCCCAAACCGCATCCGTTGCAGAAGAGACTTCCCTGGCGGTTGGCAAACCCACAGCGCTCACAATAAATCATCGCTGTGCGTTACCGACGGTTCCGATCGCCGTTTGGATTATGTGAGCCCTTTCGAAACTCCACGCGAGCCTCAGCGACGGCGTCTTTCAACCGCTCAAAGCGGTGGTGCATGGTTGGCTCCTCCCGGCCACGTCCGTACGGATCATCGGGCACGGGTGTCTTGACGCCGAAGTACAACTTCGCACCAGCGCGCACCAGATCGAATACAAAATCCTCGACGGCGGGGGCCACCTTCTCGAAGCGGTTCTGATCCTCATCGGGCGCAGCGTTTCCGCGCGACTGAGTGTCGGAACGTGGTGCGTCGTAGGAAGGTTGCTCCTGAGCGCGATCCTCTCGTCGCGGTTCTCGCGGGGTCATCGGTGAGGCACAGGTCATACAGTATACGGCCTCGGGGGGGTTGACCCTGCCACACTCCTTACACGGTGTCATCGCTTGCGCCTCCTTACCACTCGGTTAGCTACTCGGCGGGGTACATAGATCGGACAATCCACTGGGTCGTCAACTCGCGTGTCGCCGGGTCGTTGATCTTTCGTGCGGAGGGTGGCAGCGCAGTCGTGCCTGGAAAGCTGAACGAATGCAGACTTCGTGCATGTCGTACCACCAAAGTATGCACAGATATCCTGCCTCAGTATTCCGCATTCGAGCACTATACGAGACCGAACTGTTTAAAGCAGTATATCACGCCGCATAAACTTTCCCTCCTTCTTCCAGCTCCTAAGGAGAACGACACTGCGAGAACCGCAACAGGCAGCACTTCCGATTGAATGATGGCGCATCTGTGATTCCGAGCCTGCGGGGAATCCACGGTGCGGGTGATCGTATGAGTTCCGTGCACCCGAGGAGGTTTGATCGGCGATCCGTTATTACGTGATGTAGGGTCGAAGGAACGCATCCATGAAGTACAGCAGGAACGCAGCGGTCACGACCCAGAGCGCTGGGTGAATAGCCCGTGCCTTGCCGACAAAGATCTGGATCAGCGTATACAGTACTATACCCGCGCCGATCCCATTCGTGATCGAGTACGTGAACGGCATGAGCAGGATCGTTGCGGCGGCGGGGAAGCCGATCTCGAAGTTCTGAAACGGGATGCTCGAGCGAACGCCGGACACCGTACGGCCAGAGGCATCTGCGTATTCCTCGGACTCCGCGAGCGTGGTCATCATCATCCAGCCCACGAGAATGAGCGCAGGCGCAGTCGCCTGTGCAGGCACGACTCCGGCGAGCGGGGACAAGAACATCGTGAACAGAAATAGCACGCCCGTTACCACAGAGGTCAAGCCAGTGCGACCGCCCGCTTCCACTCCCGCAGCACTCTCGATGTACGTGGTGGCGCTGGAAGCACTTGCGGCCCCTCCCGCCATCGCAGCGAGCGAGTCGACAAGGAGTGGACGTTTCACGTCCTTGAAGTTGCCCTGCTCATCTAGATAGCCCGCCTTGCCGCCCACGCCGACCAGCGTACCCATCGTGTCGAAGAAGTCGCTCAACATGATCGAGAAGATCGTCAACACCGCTGTGATTACACCTAGCTTTGCGAACACGCCAAACACGTTCACGTCTCCGATCGTGCTGAAGTCCGGGGCGCCGAAGTATTTGTCTGGCCACTGCCCGACGCCGGGGATCGGAAAAGTACTCTGTGCGAAGGTGGAGTTAATGGCCGTCGCGAAGAGCGTGGTCAGCAAGATTCCCAGGAGAAGATAGGACTGTCCTATGAGCGGGTGCAGCCGGGCGCCTGCCGTACGCAGCAGGATGGTGAGCAGGAGGCCCACCACCGCGACCAGCACAGGGAAGCCAGTAAGAACGCCGATCTGAACCGGTGTGCTGCCTTCCGGTCCTGGCACCACGAATCCAGCGTTCACGAAACCGATGAATGCAATGAACAGCCCGATCCCCACTGCAATCGCGCGCTTCAGCTCCGTTGGGATGGCACGCATGATCGACTCGCGCATATTCGTCTGAGTGAGCACGAGGATGATAAATCCCTCGATGACAATCACGCCCATCGCCTCCGGCGGCGTGAGACCCAGGGTCGCAATGAGTTGGAACGCCACGACCGCATTCAGCCCCAGGCCGCTCGCAATCGCGAAAGCTCGATTCGTGAAGAGACCCATTGCAATGGTCATTACACCGGCGACCAATGCGGTAGCCGTCAGAGTCGCCTGGAACGGTAGGCCGCGACCGGCGAGTGCCTCGTTGCCCGCGAAGCCCAGGATAGATGGGTTGACGAAGATTATATAGGACATCACCATGAACGTCGTAAACCCTGCCGTGACCTCGGTCCGCACGTCGGTGTTATGGGCGCCCAGTGAAAAAAACCGTTCCAGTGGGCCATTAGCAGTGGGCGTGGGGCGCGTTCCCATATCGGTATCGGTCGACATACCCAACTCTCGTCCTCCTGTAAAGTTAAGCCGGTGCATTGGACGCGCGTGTGCTTCCGGTACGACTGTATTATACGGAACGCATCAGAAGCAAAAAACTCGGACATAGCGACCACAATAGTGGGGCACTCTGCCCGCGAGATCCGGCACGGAGATGAGTCTCTGGGTGACACAGACATTCTCGGTGGTCATGTTTTGACGTGGATCCGCACACACACATCCTGGCGATGACGTGGACCTTTTCGGCATCCACACTAGTTGTGTCGCGATCGGCTCGATGTGTATTATCTCTGTATGAGTTATGCAACCAGAGGCTACTCCGGCCGGCGTAAGAGCCGGCGAAAATCGGCCCTCTTCCTCCTGCTGAGCATCGCCATTGTCGCTGGTGCTGTCGTGTATTTTGGTGTGCGTAATGAGGCAGTGCAGGGCTCGCCGCTTGGGCGCCTGTTGCCAGGCATCGTCCGCCCAGTAGCGACGAGCGATCACCGTAGCACGCCGACCCCCAGCGCACTTGATGGCACCGTCCCTGAGGCGCCTGCGACTTCCGAGGCGGTCCCAACCGCGAACTCAACGGCAACACCAAAGTCCGCTAACTCTGGCGAGCCCGAGGCGACGAAGGTTCCAAAGCCACCGAAGGAGCAAGTTCGACCGAACCGACGGCCCACACCAACCGCCACTCCTCCGCCAAAGAAGCCGACCGCGAAGTCATCGCCAACGCCTCGTCGAGCGATACGGCCCACGCCAACTGCGATCGCGCGTGTATACCACACAGTGGTTCCCGGGGATAGCCTGTACAGCATCAGCGACCGGTATACCGTCAGGGTAAATGAGCTGGCGGCGGTGAACGGGCTGAACGTAAGGACCGAGGTGTATATCGACCAACGCCTGCTCATCCCCACACAAAAGGCGCCAATTGGCCTGCGCCTGCCGGCCGTCCGAAAGAACCCAAAGCCTCCGAAAATACGAGCGTTATCCGCGTTGTCGCCCGACCTCGTGGCGTACATGGAGAGCCGGTCCGGAACCTTCGCGGGGGCCATCTTCGAGCCGAGATCCGGCATTATGTACGTTCATCATCCACAGAACTCGTTCGTTGCCGCGAGTACCATGAAGGTTCCCATCATGCTAACCCTCCTCTCGCGCGAGAACGCTCAGGACTCCGGGTCCGTTGGTTCTCGCGAGCCTCTGCTAGTGCCGATGATCGTCGTCAGTGACAACGGGGCCGCGACGACGTTGTTCAAGAAGGCTGGTGGTCAGAAGGCCGTACAGGCTGAAGTGCGTGCCCGCGGCCTCACTCATACGCGCGTCGAGCCGGATCAGTGGGGCTTGAGCACCACCACAGCACCGGACATGGCGCGCCTGATGCGCAGCCTGTACCTCGGCCAGCGGCTTAACCCGGCCTTGCGCCGTAGCGCGCTCGGCTTGCTTGGGAACGTGGTCGAGCCGCAGCGATGGGGAGTGCCAGAGGGTGTGCCCGATTCAACGTATATCGCCTTCAAGGGCGGCTGGCTGGAGCAGGACGATGGCTGGCAAGTCCATCAGATCGGCGTCATGGAGACAAACGGACGAACGTTTGTGTTCGCGCTAATGACCGCCGGCCAGCCCGGCGAGGTGTATGGACGCGAAAGCCTTGAGGG
>JACDAU010000043.1 GCA_013695265.1 Chloroflexia bacterium | reverse complement strand
GATGATCCGGCTCCACATGACTCGTAACCTGCTCCGTATCGTACCCGCTAGAAAGTTTGGTTTCAAGCGCCTGCCCCCAGCCGTTCCACGCCACATCCCTGGCTGGGACGGTGGCCGCTCCCTACCGCAGTCCCGCCACCTGGACGCTCTGCGCGCCGAGGAGGGCGGCACCAACGACCCCCGCGTTGTCACCGAGCTTCGAGGGCACGATCTCCACCAGTGCGCCGGGGACTGCGAGCGCTTCGCGCTTCGCGATCGGTGCGGCGATCTCCAAAAGCAGTGGCACAGCCTCGACGACGCCGCCACCAAGGACTATGCGCTCCGGGTTGTAGAAGTTGATCGCGGAGGCGAGGGCAAGCCCGAGATAGCGGCCGGCCTCCTGCAACGTTTCCAGCACGAGCTCATCGTTCTGCGCGACCGCTTTTGCAAGGAGACCGGAGCGAATCGCCATGCCGCCCGGCGCGTTCTCGTCGATCCCCGCAGCGCCCAGCAGATCGCGCAAAACGGAGGGACGCCCGCGCCGCAGCTCCTCCAGCAAGACGCGGGTGATCGCGGTGCGCGAGGCGTATGCTTCGAGGTGGCCGCGTCCGCCACAACCGCAGAACCGCCCGCCGGCGAACACGACCAGGTGGCCGATCTCCCCTGCCGTCGCGCTCGGGCCGCGGTCCAGCTCGCCACCACGGATGATCGCGCCGCCGACCCCCGTGCCGACAAAGACGCACACCAGCCGGTCGACGCCCTTCCCCGCGCCGAATCTCAGTTCCCCGAGGGCCGCGCCCTGCACATCGTTGCCGAGTCGCACTGGCAGGTCGAGGCGATCCTCCAGCGACTCCGCGATCGGGAGGTTGCCCAGCCCGCTCAGGTTTGGCGCGGTGAGGAGCACACCCCGCTCCGGGTCCACCTGTCCGGGCGCGAGCACGCCCGCGCTCGTGACGAACGTCCCCTTCGGCAGCTTCGCGTCTGCGATCGCGTCTGTCGCAACGTCACCCAGGCGTCCGAGCAATTCCTTTGCGCCTTCAGCGCTGTTCGTTCGCTTCTTGGCGCTGCCGAGCACCTTGCCCGTGCTCAGGTCAGTCACACCAGCCAGAATCTTCGTCCCACCGAGGTCAATGCCGAGGCCGTACGATTTTGCCATGCTCTCTCCTGCGCCGTCGGGACGGCGATTCTGCGCGGAACTCCGAAGGGTCAACGGTTCGCGCCCGAGCGTGCGAGGAATCGTGGGCATCAATCAGGCTTCCATAGTGTACTACCACAGATGACCTCGTGTCAGCCAGCCCGACGCTGCACCGTCGCCATTGCTGATACGGCCGTCGGCGATGCACTATGTTAGTCTGGGCGTAGTGGCACGACATCGCGGGCGTTCGCGGGCGTTCAATTGAACGCCCCTACGACTAGATCGGTGGTCTCTCCTCGCTGCGGAGAAAGCGCGGTTGGCGGCGGGCGGTTGTGCCCTGCTCAAACGCGTACGCGAGCCGCAGCAAAACTGGCTCGCTGTAAGCCCGGCCAAAAAACGTGACGCCGACGGGCAGGCCCAGCGCGATGCCAGCAGGCACCGTGATCGCCGGGTAGCCTGCCACCGCCGCGAGCGCGGTGCTGCCTCCGGTGAAGTGATCGCCCGTCAGCAGGTCGATCTTGAAGGCGGGACTGCCCGTCGGCGCGAAGAGTGCGTCGAGGCTGTGCTCGTCCATCGCGCGGTCTATCCCCTCGTCGCGAGCGAGCCGTCCACTCCCCGCCCGCGCCTCAAGATATTCCCGCTCGGTGATCGGGCCCTTCTCCTGTGCTTGCACCAGGATGTCCTGGCCAAAGTACGGCATCACCCGCGCGGCGTTCCGCTCGTTGTACGCGATGACCTCCTCAAGCGAATGCACCGGCGTTTCGGGGCCGAGGTTCTGGAGATAGCGATTCAGGCCGTCCTTAAACTCGTACAGCAAGACCTCGAACTCCATGCGCCGCATCTCCGGGGAGATCGGCGCCTGCACAGGATCCACCACATCGGCGCCAAGCTGCGTCAGTTCCCGAATGGCGGCCTCCGCGATCTTGTCGGTCGACTCGTTGTACCCGAAGCAGCCTTCGCGCACGATGCCGATACGTGCGCCACGCAGCCCCTCGCGATCAAGGAAGGGGTTGTAATCCGCGTGGACCTGTGCCTCGCTCGCCTGCGTCGCGGGATCCTCCGGGTCCGGCCCGGCTACCGCTGAGAGCAGCAGGGCCGCGTCCTCGACCGTCCGTGTCATGGGGCCCGCAGTGTCCTGGCTCGCCGAGATCGGGATGATGCCGGCGCGGCTGATCAGGCCGACGGTCGGCTTCAGCCCGACGACCGCGTTGTACGACGCGGGACACATGATGGAGCCATCCGTCTCGGAGCCGAGCGCGGCGGCGGCGAGGTTCGCGGCCACGGCCGTGCCGGAGCCGGAGCTGGAGCCGCCGGGCGAGCGGTCGAGCACGTACGGGTTGCGGGCCTGCCCGCCGCGCGAACTCCAGCCGCTGGACGACTGACTGGATCGGAAGTTCGCCCACTCGCTCATGTTCGTCTTCCCGAGGAGCACCGCGCCGGCCTCGCGCAGCTTCTTGGCGACCGTGGAGTCACGCGGTGCGCGGGAGCCCGCCAGCGCGAGAGAGCCAGCCGTGGTGGTCATCGCGTCGGCGGTGTCCATGTTGCCTTTGAGCAGGACGGGAATGCCGTGAAGGGGCCCGCGCACGACGCCCGCCGCACGCTCGCGGTCCAGCGCTGCGGCGATGGCGAGTGCCTCGGGATTTTCTTCGAGGATGGCGTGCAGTGCCGGGCCGGAACGATCGAGCGCCTCAATGCGGTCGTGGTACCACGCGACGAGGGCTCGGGAGGTCAGCTCGCCCCGCTCCATCGCACGCGCCAGGCGCCGGATGCTCCACTCTTCAATTGTAGGTTCCGTAGTCAAACGGTGGTACTCCTGTTCTGACGACGCACAGCGACTCCAGTTGGCGACCGGTTAGCACACCGTGCGAGCGTCAGCCCAGCAGCCATGCGCCCCTGACCGCACTTGCGAACGATTATCTTCTTGCAACAACTCGCAGATAGTTTGCTGGTCGGCTTGCAAACGCTCCCTTGCACCAAAATGGGAGCAATGCTATGCTTCTGGGGCGATTCGGGAATATTGGCAACCTTATTGCGAGTTCTACTAGATAGAGAAGTGTGAACACGGAAGGTAGTCCTGCATGCAAGCCACGAACATAGTACCGTTTCTCAACCCGAGCGTCCACGCGCCAAAGGTCGTAGACAACGCGATTGACGCCATTGGCAACACGCCGATGTTCCGAATCCGCAACTTCGAGCAGATCCATTCCGGTGTCGAGCTGTATGCAAAGGCGGAGTGGTATAACCTCGGCGGCTCCGTCAAGGACCGTCCGGCACTGCGCATCATCGAAGACGCGGAGCGCGACGGCAGGCTGACGCAGGGCAAGACCGTCATCGACTCCACGAGCGGCAACACCGGTATTGCGTACGCGATAATTTGCGCCATCAAGGGGTACAAGTGCGAACTCGTGATGCCGGAGAACGTCAGCGAGGAGCGGAAGCGCATCGTTGAAGCGTACGGCGCGAAGATTACGTACACCGATCCTTTCGAGGGGTCCGATGGCGCGATCCGCTACGTGCGCGATCTCGTGCAGCGGGAGCCAGCAAATTACTTCTACGCGGACCAGTACAACAACCCGTCGAACTGGCACGCACACTACGACACCACCGGCCCGGAGATCTGGCGGCAGACCGAGGGACGCATTACGCACTTCGTGGCGGGTCTCGGCACGAGCGGCACGCTGATGGGCACGGGTCGGCGTTTGCGCGAGTTCAACCCCGAGGTGCAGCTCGTCGGTGTGCAGCCCGACAGTCCGTTCTTCGGCATTGAGGGACTCAAGCACATGGAGACCGCGATCCGCCCCGGCATCTACGAGGAAGCGCTGTTGGACCAGAACCTCGGCGTCTCGACCGAGGATAGCTACGCGATTTCCCGGCAGCTCGCCCAACGCGAGGGGTTGTTCGTCGGCCAGAGCAGTGGGGCGGCGCTCAAGGGCGCGCTGGATCTCGCCGCTAAGACGGAGCGCGGGGTGATCGTCGTACTGCTGCCGGATGGTGGCGCGCGGTACCTGAGCACCGCACTCTGGAAGTAAGCACGTCCGATGATCGTGCGCGAATTTGTTATTTGTAGTTTGTATTTATCAAGAGTGGCTGGCGAGTAAAATGGCGATAGAAGTACAGATACCGGGGCCGTTGCGGACCTACACCGAGCTGCAATCGAAGGTGCAGGT
>JACDAU010000042.1 GCA_013695265.1 Chloroflexia bacterium | reverse complement strand
CTGTGTACCCGGCGGGGCCGGAGCCGATGATGATAAGGTCTCTCTCGTTGTTGCTCATAACGCCCTTCAGATTGATTTGTCAGTCTGGTAAGTACAACGCCCTACCCCACTATTTTATTCCTCTCCGTGTCGGTTACAACCTCGTCCCCGTGGGCGCGGACAAGGGCGCCTGCCACGCTGGCGACTTGTGCACATGCACCACCCGCCACGCACCATTGTCGCGGACTAACACGCGGCTCTCGTTGTGGGTGCGGTGCGTGACCGTTCCCTCGGTCGCAACGCTGAGCATCAGCGTGTACGTGACGATCGCGGTGTCGGCGTACCGTTGCAGGCGTGGTGTCAACAGGTCGTAGCGATAGTCTGCGGCGTCCCCGAGCATAGCGCCGTGCTCAATCATGAAGAGGTGGAACGGAAGGCCGTCCTGCCGATGCGGGGTGATGAACCACTCGTAGAGCGAGAGATCCTCGGCGGTCGTCGCCCGGTACATGCCGGGGTCGCGCTCGAACACCGACCGCAGATGTGTGTGCAGCGCCTCCCATATCTCCGCCTCGGGCGTCATCTAGTCGTCGTACCTGCCCCGCCCGCCCCGCCGCCCGCGCCCTATCCGACCCATGAGCCTACCGACCACGATCAGCACGGCCCAGCGCGCCAGCCGCGCGAAGCAACCTCGCAGTAAGAACATCGAATAACCTCCTACGGATAATACTGGCGTTCCACGTCTGGAACGCACGACCCTCGCCAAGCACGAAGACGGCCACTGGACTTCAAGTCGCGACCAAGCAGTAGTCAGCCCAGCATTATGCGTAGGGGGCTGGTACTGTCGAGTTGTCGTCTAGATACAGTTCTACAGCCTCCCGGATGTTGGACTGCAACGACTCCATAGTCTCGCCCTGCGTGAAGCAGCCGGGCAACGAAGGCACTCTCGCCCAGAACCTCCCTCGTCAGCCTCAAATGCCAGCACCTTGATTAAGGTGGCTGCTCCTCTCTTGGTCGACTCGCTTCCAGTCGGTATGCGCATCTTTCTCGCGGCCACCTCGTGTGGGACCGGCTCGCCTGGCTCTCGGCGCGACTTGATGTGTAGCCGGATCGCGTCTTTGACGTTCTTCAGAGCCTCCTCCGCCGTGTCCTCCCAGCTATGACAGCCCTGAAGCGCTGAAACCGTCGCGATATAGACATCGTCCTTGTCTCGCTCGATGACGACGGTGAAGGCATACTCCAACAGAACACACCTCGTACAATTGTTCCGCAGTTCATCGGTGCGGTGGGGCCAGCAAGACGTTGTATACAACGTTTCTACGGAGACGCCGATCAAGCCCATTCCCGAACATACCGCCTTGCTATGCGCCAGTATACAACTTCATCCTGGCCGTTCGACCGATGCGGGAGTTGCGGGGCGGCGCGTAGAATGGCGTGTGGTGCCGTGGGATGCGGCACGATGCGGCTGGTAGAATGAGCGGTGGCCCCGTATCCGGGCCCCGGCAACATCCGCGATTGGAGCCCCCTTCCTTTGAGCCACGATGGCGATCATCCACCCCCGCGCAGCAACGGCAGGCCGGACGGCGTTTCCCCTGGCCCGCCTGCCCCCGCGCAAGCTGATGGCCCGCAAGGCGGCGCGGAACTGGGCGTGCCTGCGGGCGTGAATCCGAGCGAGCGGCCACCCCGGCTGTGGTCCCTTGCCTCCCTGCGCACGCTCGCGCGCACCACCCGCTCAACCACGGCGGGGGTGTCGCGCGTGATGCGGCTGGTCTGGGACACGCACCGGCGCCTCACGCTGGGCCTCGCGCTCGTCACGCTCGCGCAGAGCGTTGTGCCCGCGCTCCAGGTTTGGCTTTCGGCGCAACTGATCGACGCGGTGGAGCTGGCGGTGCGCACCGGCGCGGAAGAGGCGGGGGTGCGCACGATCATCCTGCTCGCGGCGGTGCAGTTTGGCGCGGGCGCGTTCGCGAGCCTGATGCAGACGCTGGCGAACATCTGGCAGCAACTCCTGCAGGAGCGTATGGCGATCCGCGTGCAGACGATGCTGATGGAGCACGCGAACACGCTCG
Organism: Chloroflexia bacterium; assembly: GCA_013695265.1. GTDB lineage: Bacteria > Chloroflexota > Chloroflexia > Thermobaculales > Thermobaculaceae > JACDAU01. The sequence continues at coordinate 541 of JACDAU010000042.1, read as the reverse complement.
ACCTCGCGCACTTCGAGAGTCCGACGTTCTACGACCAGCTCCAGCAGGCACAGGCGCAGTCGGCGTATCGCCCGGTGCAGATGGTGTCGCAGACGTTCTCATTGGCGCGTACGGTGATCGTGTTCGGCTCGATGATCGGCCTGCTGCTCGGGCTTGGGTGGATCGTCGCGCTGGTCACGCTGCTCTCGCCCATCCCCTCGTTCATCGCGACCTCCCGCTACGGCTGGCGCGGGTTTCAGTTGATGCGGCGGCAGTCCCCAGCGCGGCGGCTGATGAATTACCTCACGACGCTGCTGACGACGGACACCTATAATAAGGAGGTGAAGATCTTCGGGCTGGGGGAGTACTTCACGGAGCGGTACACTGGTCTCGCGACGGAGTACTACGAGCAGAATCGCTCGCTGCTGGTCCGTCGCTACATGATCGGCTTTCTGTGGGGCTCGCTGACGACGCTCGCGACGAGCGCCACCTTCTTGTACGTCGCGCTGCTCGCCGTAGCCGGGCGGGTGTCGCTCGGCAGCCTCACGCTGTTCGTGCAGGC
>JACDAU010000549.1 GCA_013695265.1 Chloroflexia bacterium | reverse complement strand
GTGCTCTCCTTTGCCGCCTTCATTACCTACGTGCTGTACCCTGCGGTGCCGCCGTGGCTCGCTGACCAATACTACGGCACGATCCCGGAAACGATCTACTCGATTCGCGAGGAGGTGTTCAGCGGCTGGTTGTATGGACCGAACGTTTCGTACGTCATGCGCTATGGCAATCCGAATGTCGTCGCCGCGATGCCAAGCCTCCATGCTGCGTATCCGACGCTGATCTTCATCTTCTCCCTGCACTACTGGCGACGAGTCGCACCCCTGGCCTTGCTATACTGTTTCTGTCTGTGGTTCAGCATCGTGTACCTGGGCGACCACTACGTTGTCGATATAATTGCGGGTATCGTTTATGCGCTCGCCACTCTGCTTGGCTTGGAGGCATTGGGCTGGCTACAACGGCGGCGCGGCGCAGGAAGGGGCGCGGTGGACCGCCCGTCATCCGGTATCGCCGTCTGACGCGCCGCGAGGACAGCGCCGCAGCGAGGGCTGGGTCGCCGAACAGGACTGTAGCAGCACGCGTTACCTAGGGCGAGGCACAAGTACGACATGGCGCAGTCGATGGCATACATTGTAGAAGCGGCACGACCGGCGACGAAGCGGCTCTCGCCGGGGCTTGGGCGCTTCTTACTGTCTGGCCAGCCGATGCGGGAACCGAGGCTTAAGCCAGCGTGCATCGCGCTCTTTGTTGCAACGATATTGCTGATGCTCGCGCGGGTCGTCCCACTGCCGGGATGGATGCCCATGGTCGGTCCCGAGGTGCTTGGGCTGCCCGTGCGTGTTCTCGCGCGCATCATCCTGTACACCGCCGCCCTGCTGCTGCTTTTCGCCTCGTATGTGTACGCGTTGCATTGTGTCCGTCACAACGACCATGCGCGTCTGAGCCGCATTGTTTTGCTGTTCACGGCGTTGCTCACGGTGCCCGCGATACTCAACCCGGACCTGTACTCGAACGACGTCTATGGGTACATCTTCTATGGGCGAATGGTCGAGGTGCATGGACTCAATCCGTACGTGACCCTGCCCTCCAAGTCGCCAAGCGACCCCTTTCTCGGTCGGGTGGACTGGCGCAATCTGCTTAGTCCGTACGGACCACTCTGGACCACCTGGTCCGCGCTGATCAACAAGCTCGTGCCGGGCGGGGTGTACGCGCACGTGATCGCATTTAAGGTTGCCGCAGCGCTCACCCACCTGCTCAACGCCGTGCTCATCGGCGCCATCGTGCACAAGGCGAGTCCACAGCACAGTGCGCTCGCGATGGCCGTATACGGCTGGAACCCGCTGCCCCTGACGGAGTTCGCGGGCAATGCGCACAACGATTCCCTGATGTTACTCGGCGTGCTGGGGGCGCTATATGCCTACTTCCATCGGCGGGCGGTTGTCGGCGCGCTCCTGCTTGGGCTTGCGATTTCGATCAAGTTCACGGCCGCGCTCTTCGTGCCGCTCTACGTTTTTGCGCTGGTCCAGGGCACCGGCACTGTCCGCGAGAAGGCGCGCCGCCTTGTGGTCCTCGGAGTCGCCATTCTCTCGGTCTGGTTCGTGAGCTGGATTCCGTACATGACTGATGGGGGATGGCGACGCATGTATACGTTGCCTCCCCAGAGCGCCTGGTACCTGAACTCGCTGCCCGCCGTTGCGTATAATGGACTGCGCGACCTAATGGTGTGGGTGGCCAACGCCGGTCAGTGGAACCTCGCGCCGATCCGGGCTGGCGACCTCGCGGACGCGTTGATCCGCGTGCTGAGCGTGTTGCTCATCCTGGCGGTGGGACTGCGTCTGGCTCGCCGTATCAAGGAGCGCAGCGACCTGGTTGAGGTATGGTTCTGGTTTCTTTTCGCGTATATCTTCTTCATTGGACCGTACTTTTGGCCCTGGTACGCGACCACGCTCGTCTCGCTCGCCGCCATTAGCCGGCGGCGCTATGTATGGCTTGTTACCACCGTGCTCTCATTGACGGCGATGGCGGTGTATAGCTGCTCGAATTGCCGGAGCTACTTCCGGTTCGCTGATTCCGCGATGACCGGGCTGTTTATCTTCCTGCTGCCCCTCCTCGCGCTGGCGGTGCTCATTCTCATCGACACCATGGAAGCCGCGCCTCCAGCAGAAGGGATAGAAAGGTTGGTCGAGGTTGGCTAGCTCCGAGAAGGTCCAGCCGCGCAACGTGGAGGGCGCGGGCGGTATCTCCAGCAAGGTATACCTGATCGGCATCACGGTGTATGCCGCCATTCTCGGCCTCGTCATGTTCTTCCGAGGCGGCTTTATCGGTCCTGACACCTTCCTGATCTTCGTCGTCCTTGCCGCGATCGTGCTCGGCCAGGGCAAGACGTTTCTGCGCGACTGGATCCCGTTTGTGATACTTTTCTTCGGTTGGCAAATGTTGCGCGGGTACGCCAATGATGTGAAGCTCGGCGGCGGCTTCCCCCTGCACAATGAGGATCTCATCGCCGTCGAGCGCTTGCTGTTCAACGGCCAGATACCGAGTGCGGTCCTGCAGCGGTGGCTGTTCACGCCGGGGCAGGCCCAGTGGTACGACGTTGCGGCGACGTTTTTCTGGGCGTTCCATTTTGTGCTCGCCCTCGGATATGCGTTCCTGCTGTGGGTTCGCAGTCGAGGTCTCTACTGGCGCTTCGTGTACGCCCTGTTGCTGCTCTCGACGGCCGGTATCATAACGTATGTGGTGTTTCCGGCTGTGCCACCGTGGATGGCCTCCGCGTCATTGAAGACGATCCCCGAGCCGATCTACCTGCTCCGCGCGTGGGTGCCGCAAACCCTGGGCCTGGGGATGAACTGGTCGTGGATCATGTCGCACGGCAACCCGAACGAGGTGGCCGCCATGCCGAGCCTGCACGCGGCCTACCCAACGCTCGTGTTCCTGTTCAGTCTGGTGTACTGGCGGGTGGCCGCGCCCTTCGCCTTGGTGTACTGCCTCTGCCTCTGGTTCAGCGTTGTGTACATGGGTGACCATTATGTGATCGACGTACTTGCTGGTATTGTGTACGCCGCAGCGACGTTCTTCGCGCTGGAGCGGTTCTATGCATGGCGGTCTGCCCGGCGCGAGGCACACGCACACCGCCCGGCCAGCGCCGAGCCCGCGTAGTGGATCCGTTTGCGGACCTGCTCGCTAGCCTTGCCCGAGGCAGCGAGGCTCCTGGAGTATCGGATGCCCGCCTGGACCCGCAGCGGGAGAGCCGCAAGGGCGTGCCCGAAGTGATCTACGCCCCTGGCAAGACCGCGGAGTTGGTCGCGCGCCTCGTGGCTGAGTTGCTGACGCGCACCGGCCGGGCGATCGTGAGTCGACCTGCTCCCGACCTGCACGCTACGTTGCGCAGTCGCTACGAGAGTACACACCGGCTCACCGGCGGCTGGAGCCTCGGCATCCAGGAGGCGTCCCGCCCCGTCCCGCTCACCGGTGGCCGGGTTGGCATGGTGACGGCCGGCTCCTCCGATATCCCGTTTGCGCAGGAGGCGTTGATCGTCGCCGAGCAGATGGGGTGCGAAACCAGGGAGGTGTACGATGTCGGCGTCGCCGGTCTACACCGGCTCTTCCCGCCGTTGCGCGGGCTTCTGGAGGAGGGGGTCGATGCCATCGTTGTTGCCGCCGGGATGGACGGCGCACTGCCGTCCGTGGTGACCGGGCTAGTAAACGTCCCGGTGATCGGGCTGCCGACTTCAACCGGATACGGCGCGGGCGGCGCGGGAATTGCATCACTGCTGACGATGCTGCAAAGCTGCTCACCCGGTCTGGCCGTGGTGAATATCGACAACGGTGTAGGTGCGGGCTCGATGGCCGCGCTCATCGCCAACAAGGCCGCTGAGGCCAGAAAGGAATCACCCCCATGACGCTGCAGACTGGCAACCCCGCGCCCGAGTTCACCCTTCCCGACGAGAACGGTGACATAGTGCGCCTCGCGGACCTGAGTGGTCAGCGGGTCGTGCTGTACTTCTACCCGAAGGACGATACTTCCGGCTGTACTGCCGAGGCGTGCGGGATACGTGACCAGTTCCCTCACTTTCAGACGCAGAACGCCAAGGTTCTTGGGGTAAGCCCGGATGACTCGCAAAGTCACCTGGCGTTCAAGCAGAAGTACTCCCTGCCATTCGCGCTGCTCGCCGACACTGGGCAAACGGTCGCGGAGGCGTATGGCGCACGTGGGCCGCGCGGGACCAAGCGCATCACGTTCGTTATCGACGAGCAGGGACATATCCAGCACGTCTTTGATAAGGTCAGCCCCGCTGAGCACGCCGAGGAGTTGCTAGCGATTCTCGAAAAGTAGGGGCGACGCTGGTGCATCGAGCGTGTGCTCGCTCGTGCTAGTGGGATCGCCCAGGATTGGTCTGGGAAAGCACCTTCTTGCACCGAGCGGCCGATTTCCTGAGCCGTGAAACACTTCCTCGGGAAAACTGGCCTCGGACCACAGTGAGCGACGCCCTGCACCGGGTCGATTCTACGAGGTTACCTGACCGTCGTCCCGAAGGTGCTGCAAATGTGGCGCGCTCAGTCGGGATCTGCGATGACGCTGGCGATTCGATGGAGCCACAGGTGGAGGCGGGCAATGGCGACTGACGGCAGGCAGCCATGTCAATGACGAGCGGCGACCTTCGATTGTGGTATACCAGACCAGCGACGCGGTGGGTGGAGGCACTGCCGATCGGCAACGGGCGGCTGGGCGCTATGGTCTTCGGCGGCGTCGAGTCCGAGCGGCTGCAGCTCAACGAGGACACGCTCTGGTCTGGCACCCCGCGATATTTCAACAATCCAGATGCACGAGGCGTGCTACCCGAGGTGCGACGACTGATCCTGGAAGGCGACTACGCTGGTGCTGATGCCTTGTGCACGCGAATGCAGGGGCCGTACAACGAGTCCTACCAACCACTGGGCGATCTCCATCTGCGGTTCGAGGTGTCGGGCGAGCCGGACGAGTACGTCCGAGACCTGGACCTGCATACGGCAGTCGCCACGACGCGCTACCGCATTGGCAGCGTGGCGTACACGCGGGAGGTCTTCGTCAGTGCCCCGGCTCAGGTGCTTGTCGTCCGGCTCACCGCCGACCGACCGGGACGTATCAGCCTCCGCGCGCGGCTCAACAGTCCACATCCTTATCGCGTGCAGTCGGAAGGCGGGCTTCGACAGACGCTCTCGGGTCACGGGCCACTGCGTGTCGCCCCGAGCTACGACACTGCGGTCGATCCGGTTATTTACGACGCACGCGGCGGAGGGATGGCCTTCGAGATCCAGCTTGGAGTCGTCGCAGAGGGTGGCAGGGTGCAGGCAACCGAGGAGGCAGTGAGCATTGAGGGAGCGAACGCCGTCACACATCTCTTTGATCGGGTAACTCTCGACCTCGGCAGCATACAAACGGCCCAGCGACCGACGGACGAGCGTCTGCGTGGCCAGGCGCTTTCGGATGACTCACACCTGGCCGCGCTGCTTTTCCAGTATGGTCGGTATCTGCTTATCGCCTCCTCGCGGCCCGGCACACAGCCGGCCAATCTGCAGGGCATCTGGAACGACCAGGTCCGTCCGCCCTGGAGTTCCAACTGGACCATAAACATCAACACCGAGATGAACTACTGGCCCGCCGAGGTGACCAACCTGGCCGAGTGCCACCTTCCCCTGTTCGACCTCATCGCTGATCTGAGCATCGCGGGCCGCGAGACGGCGGAAACGAACTACGGCTGTCGCGGCTGGGTGGCTCACCACAATGTGGATCTATGGCGTCAGACTGCGCCGCCCGGGGACTACGGCAAGGGCGATCCCGTTTGGGCGATGTGGCCGATGGGCGGCGCGTGGCTCTGTCAGCATCTATGGGAACACTACGCCTTTGGCGGGGACGAGACTTACCTCCGGCACCGCGCTTACCCTCTGATGCGCGCGGCGGCGGAGTTCTGTCTCGACTGGTTCGTCGAGGACGCTCAGGGGCACCTGGTCACAGCGCCCTCCACGTCGCCCGAGAATAAGTTCACGACCCCAGCCGGACAGACCGCCGCGGTGAGCATGGCCTCGACCTGCGACATGGCGATCACCTGGGACCTGTTCACGAACTGTATCGAGGCGAGTATCGTCCTCGATACCGACAGGGACTTTCGAGAGCGGCTCGAGGCTGCGCGGAGCAGGCTATTCCCGCCCCAGGTTGGCCGACTAGGACAGTTGCAGGAATGGTTCAAAGACTGGGACGATCCGGAGCACACGCACCGGCACGCGTCACACCTTTTCGGCCTTCACCCCGGTCGCCAGATCACCGCTCGCGGGACCCCTGATCTGTTTGCCGCCGCCCGCCGCTCGCTCGAGTTGCGAGGCGACGGCGGCACCGGCTGGTCAATGGCCTGGAAGATCAACTTCTGGGCGAGATTCGGGGACGGGGACCGTGCCCACCGCCTGCTCGACACCATGCTGCGGCTGGTCGAGACGACCGAGACGAACGTTGATGGCGGCGGCGTCTACGCCAACCTGCTTGGCGCGCATCCGCCGTTTCAGATCGATGGCAACTTCGGCGCATTAGCGGGGATCGCCGAGATGCTCTTACAGAGCCACACCGGGGAGGTACATTTGCTGCCGGCCCTGCCTGCGGCGTGGCGGAAGGGGAGCGTAACGGGGTTGCGGGCGCGCGGCGGTTTCACCGTCGATATCGTCTGGAACGAGGGAAAGCTCACCAGTGCGACGATCCGTTCGGCACGGGACGGAATGTGCCGGTTGCGGACTACCTGGCCCGTTGCGATTACATCGGATGGGGTCGAGGTCGCTGTCGAGCACCGCGATCGTGATCTCCTCGCCTTTGATGCGGCGGCTGACCAGAGCTATGAAATAGACGCGAGCAACAGGGGCGGGGCCGCACCGTAAGGGGCTTACGTCGCCACGCTTGGTGGTGATGGGCCGCGCTACCCCCTCTTTTCGGCTATCGCCTCCAGCGGGGGCACCGACTGCGCCGTCAGCGGGAGGTCGACGCGGTCGCCACGGCGGGCGGACTCGTATGCCGCGAGGTACAACTCAGATGTCGCCAGGCCCCTGCGCGCCGACACCTCCGGCTCGGGGCTGCCCTCCAGCCAGTCGAGCAGCGCCTGGAGCGCCGCGAGCCACGCGTCCTCCGCCTCGTAGCCCGCAGACGGCCCGTGGATGTTTGACCGCACTGGCACGTCCCGCCAGCCGTCGCCATTGAGCACGCGCAGTTGGCCGTCCTGCTTGCAGTCAATGAACCCATTGGTGCCCATCAGGCGCAGGGCGAAGTCACCGTTGATCTGCTCGATGCTTTCGAGGATCCCGCGCGTGCCGTCCGCGAAGCCGATGTACGCGAGGCCGTGTTCCTCCTGCATGTGCCCATACGCCCGGCGCGCCCCCGTGCAGCGCACCTGCCCAAGCACCCAGCTCGCGGGCTCGTCGTTCATCAGGTAGTACATCATGTCCAGCCAGTGGGTGCCCCACTCCATCATGTCTGGCTCGCCCACATTCGCGAAGAACTGCACCGGATCGCCGACCGCGCCCTCGCGCCAGAGCCGTTTCGCCTCCTGGAAATGGTGCAGGTAACGCCGCTGATGGTCCACGATCATCTTCGTGCTCGCGCGCTCGCACGCCTCGACCATCGCTGTGCCGTCGTCCATTGTCAGCGCGAACGGCTTTTCACACCAGACGCCGCGGACCTCGGCCTCAGCGCAGGCCTCCACCATCGGGCGGTGCAGACCGGCGTAGGTCGCCACGCTCACGATGTCGGGTCTGGTCTCCGCGATCATCTGCTGGTAATCGACGTACGTGGCGTCGACGCCGAACTCTGCCGCGAAGCGGGAGAGGTTCTCCTGCGAAATATCGGCGACCGCAACGATTTCGCAGTTCCCCTGCGCCCGATAGGACATCGCGTGCCGATAGCCGATGCTGTGCCCCCCGATGCCCTGTCCACCCCTGCCGACGCCGATGATCGCTACCCGATACATGCTGTGTTCTCCTGCTGATCTCTCGTCCTGGTTTGCACTACGCTCGGTACCGGGTACCTCGACATCGCACTGCAGCCTGCTTGATACGGCATCACCGATCCAGCAGCCACGTGACGCCGTTGAGCAGAAATTGCTGGAGCTCCGGGCTGGCGTACGACTGCATGTCGTGGCCGAGTGCGGAGTATAGTACGCGCGCATTCCCGTACTGTCCGGCCCAGCCGAGCGGCCAGCGCCGCCCGCCGAACTCCGCCTCCATCAGCACCTGGCTCCGTTGGGGTTCGATCAGGTTGTAGTAGAGCTCGTCGGAAATGCGAAAGTCGGAGAGTCCGGCGGTCGTGGGGTGTCCGGCGTCACAGAGGTGAACCTCGAACGCCTGATACGGCGAGTGCGTGCTGCGACCGTCGATCCAGCGTCCGTCGAAGAACTCCGCGAACTCCCCTCGCTCGTCGAAGCTGATGATCGCGCTGTGGTGGCAGAGCAGCGATTTGCCCGCAGTCAGGTGTTCCTGAATCGCCCGGAAGTGTGCGTCTGCCAGCGGCTCGTACTGCTCAGGTCTGGAGCCGGGTTCGACCCACGCGTGAGGAGGCACATTCGTGATCGCCGACCAGTCGAGGCCGGACAACACGAGCAGGTCCGCCGCGCCCAGTCGGTCGGGCTCGAACACGGATCGATCATCGCCGTAGCGCACCTCGTGTCCCATCGGCCCCAGCCGCTCCCGCAATACCTCGGACTGCGCTCGTGTCGGGTGATACGGGCCGCCGCCCCAGATCTGGATTATCGCCAATCTCCGCCCCCTCTCTTCGCCTCGTCATTGGTTTGCGTTGATGGTACCGCAACCGACGAGCCAGCAGCTCGCGCACCGTCGGACTCTCGACGCGATCACCGGATGTACTCAGTGCCGAGTTGACCCGCGGAGGCTGGCCCATACGCGGCTGCCGAAACCGCGGGCGTCTGGTCAGGAGGGGTAGTCGTAGAAACCTTGCCCACTTTTCCGGCCGAGTCTGCCTGCGGCGACCATCTGCCGCAGTAGCGGGCAGGGGCGGTATTTCGGGTCGCCGAAGCCCTCGTGCAGCACGGTCATGATGCTCAAACAGATGTCGAGCCCGATGAAGTCCGCGAGTTCCAGCGGCCCCATTCGATGGCCCATGCCGAGCCGCATCACGGCGTCGATTGCCGCCGCGTCCGCGACCCCCTCGTACAGCGCGAAGACGCCCTCGTTAATCATCGGCATGAGCACGCGGTTCGCGACGAATCCGGGGGAGTCGCCGACCGCGACCGGCTCCTTGCCGAGGCGCCGCGCCCGGTCCAAGACGTGGGCGTGTGTTGCATCGCTCGTCGCAAAGCCGCGTACCACCTCCACGAGCTTCATTGCCGGCACCGGGTTGAAGAAGTGCATGCCGATGACTCGGTCCGCCCGTGTGGTGGCTGCGCCCAGGGTGGTGATGGAGATCGAGGACGTGTTCGATGCGAGGATCGTATCTGGCGGACACGTCGAGTCCAACGCTCGGAACACCTCGGTTTTCGCGCTCAGGCTCTCGTGAATCGCCTCGACGACGAGGTCCGCGCGCGCTGCGTCGCCTAGCGCCGACGACGACGCGATGCGCCGTACAATGGCGTCCTTCTCCGCTGCCGGGAGCCGACTCTGCTCGACGGAGCGGGCCAGGTTTTTCTCGATTACCGCCATACCTCGCGCCAACTGCGTGGGCGAGACCTCGATCAGGCGCACCGTGTATCCAGCCTGAGCGAACACCTGCGCGATTCCGCTGCCCATCGTCCCCGCCCCGAGCACCGCCACCTCAGCCAATTGCGTCCTCCATTAGCTTCGTCCCGGCCCTTCCGCGTGCGCCGCCCACCGCCAATCCCCCCGCACTCAGGGAGGCGGACATGGCCCGTTCACGGAGGGCGCCATCCTCGTGCTCCCACAATCGCAATTCGGCGGTGGGCTCGCAGGCGGGCATCCTGTTCCCGGCGAGTATAGCGCCTTGTCTCGCCGTCCGGGCGATGCTGAGGCGGCGCAGGCTGCTGGACTTCCCCCCCCCTTTTTGTAACAGCCTGGTTATACTGCGAGGCGTTGTCTGGGACTGCCCAAAAGCGATCACCATGCAGCACGATGCGACGTCGGCATGCCTCATGCGAGGCGCCGGACGTGTGCTCGTATCTGGTCGTCCGTGCTCACCACAGCAAGGCGGATGGACAGACGAGAGGACAAGTGAAGAACGGAGGGATGTTTATGCGCCAGAGTATACTCGCGTTGCTGGTTGGCTGTCTGATGCTCACTGCGATTCCGGGCGGCGTGATAGCGGTCTCGAAGACCGGCATGGTCGAGGGCACGGCGACCCATGGTGGCCAGCCTGTGGAGGGCGCGATCGTTGAGGCCGCGGGGCAGCGGATTCGCACCGGCACCGGGGGGGCGTTCCGTCTGACACCGGTCGAGGTAGACGGCACCGAGCGGCTGATCACCGTGGTGGTGCGCGCGCCGGGCCTCGGGACGTGGCGGCTCGTCGACGCTCGCGTGATCCCGAACGATACGCTGCGGATAACCGCCCAGCTTAAGGCACGGGCTGTCACTCTCAAGCAGCCACGGCCACGAGCGAGGTCGTTCTCAAGTACTATGAGTCTGCAAACCGAGGGCTCAGGCGTCGGCCACACCGCCGCGGCGGCTACCTCCAGCAGTTTCACGCCGCCGAGTACGATCCGCGTCTACGTCACCGGAAGCACGGACTGCAACCCCGCAGCAGCCGGCACGGTCGAGGTCGTGAGCTTCAAGTACTACGTGAAGCACGTGCTGCCCAACGAGTGGCTCACGGATTGGCCGACTGAATCGCTTCGGGCGGGTGCGATGGCCACGAAGCAGTACGCCTGGTACCAGGCAAACCGGGGAGGGAAGTGGCCGGATCTGAACGCCGACGTGATGGACTCTCAGTGCGACCAGGTATACAACCCGGCCGTGAGCTACGCCAGCATGGACAAGGCCGTAGACGACACCTGGGGCCACAGTGCCACACGGGATGGCGGCGTGCACGTAAGCTACTATCGGGCCGGACGCTGGGGTGATGGCACCGACTATGGCGATGACATCATGTACCAGTGGGGGAGCGAGTACTGGGCGCGCCAGGGCAAGTCGTGGAGCTGGATATACCATCATTACTACGACAACCTCGTGATCTCCTCATCAGCGCACTCCATCACCATCAACCAGGGCGCCCGCTATGTGCGGTCCTCCACGGTGCGGGTCGCGAGTACCGCGCCCGCCGGCACGACTCATATCCGCCTGTCCAGTAGTTCCGCGACCTCGTCCGGCATCCTGAGCAAGGGTGCTACGTATACCTTCGCTAGCGCTATGAACTGGAATCTCGCGGGTACCACTTACGGCGGCTCGACCGCGAACGGTACGCGCGCCGTGTAGGCCCAGTGGCAGGACTCCGCAGGCCGATGGTCCGCCGTGCGCAACGATACGATCGTGCTCGATACGTGGCGACCGGCGATGAGCCGGGTGCGGCATGGCTTCCTGGTCGGCTCAGTGCTCGCCGCGAGTGCCCTGCCCGTACGGCTTTCGTGGTCCGCCACGGATGCGACAAGTGGGGTCGCGAGGTATCAGGTGCAGCGGAGCGTCGATGGCGGCGGCTACAGTTGGACAACCAGCGCGACGACCCTCAGGGCGCGTACCGCGTGGGCCACCATCTGGCGCACGTATCGCTTCCGTGTCCGTGCACAGGACCGCGCGGGAAACTGGAGCGCGTGGGCGTACACCCCGAGCTTCGTTGCAGCACGCTACCAGGAAAACGCGTCAGCGGTCACGTACCCAGCCGGCACCTGGACGCGCGCGGCATGGGACCAGGCGTCGGGTGGGTACAGCGCGTACGCCGACGACGCAGGGGCAACGGCACGGTTCCGGTTTACTGGCTCGCGCGTGTCGTGGGTTGCAACGAGGGCGCCCAATCGGGGCAAAGCAGATGTCTGGGTGGACGGCGCATTCGTGCGCACCGTCGACCTGTACGCGGCTGAGTCCCGGCCCCGGTTGGTGGTCTTCACTCGGTCGTGGCCGACGAGCGGGACGCACGCGGTCACGATCGAGATGCGCGGCACCGCTGGCCGTCCGAGGGTCGTCGTGGACGCGTTCGGTGTCTTGCGCTGACCCGTACACGCCACCCGTTCAAGCTCGGTACGTCGATCCGTTACCAGGTAGCGATGGTCTCTTCATAATCGCCACAGGCGTTCCCGAAGGTTCGCGATGGCATGGTACTATGCTCCCTTGTGTATTGGTTGCGAACCGGGAGAGATGGAGAGCGCTATGGCGTTGTTGCTGGGACTGGATGTAGGTACGACGGGCTGCAAGGCGGCGGTCTTCGACGAGGCGGGGCGGACGATTGCGTCGCACACGGAGGAGTACCCGCTCTACCATCCGCAGCCGGGCTGGGCCGAGCAGGAGCCCGAGGAGTGGTGGCGCGGTGTTGTCGGCGCGATCCGAGGCATGCTCGCTGACGATGGCGTTGATGCCGGGGAGATCGCCGCCATCGGTCTCTCGGGGCAGATGCACGGCGCGGTGCTGCTCGACGAGGCCAGACTGCCCGTTCGCCGGGCGATCATCTGGAGCGACGGGCGGACCACCGCCCAGTGCCGCACGATCACCGAGACCGTTGGGGCTGAGAAACTCATCGAGTTGACTGGCAACCCAGCGCTGGAGGGCTTTACCGCGCCGAAGGTGCTCTGGGTGCGCGAGCAAGAGCCGGAGCACTTCGCGCGCGCTCGGCTGCTGCTTCTCCCCAAAGACTACATCCGCTACCGTCTTACAGACGAAATCGCCATGGAGATCTCCGATGCGGCTGGCACGCTCCTCTTTGACGTGCGTCAGGGGCGGTGGTCGGGCGAGTTGCTTGACGCGCTCGGGCTGCCAGCGTCGTTGTTGCCCGAGGTGCGCGGCTCCGCAGAGGTGTGCGGCCATGTGACGCCCGACGTGGCGAAGCTCACCGGCCTCGTCGCCGGTACGCCAGTCGTTGGCGGTGGGGCGGACAACGCGTGCGGGGCGGTCGGTACGGGCGTCGTGCGCGCCGGACTTGTCGCCGTCTCCATCGGCACGTCCGGCACCGTGCTTGCCCACGCTGACGAGGCGCGAATCGATCCAGAGGGCCGCGTCCATACGTTCAACCATTCCGTGCCCGGCGCTTACTACCTGATGGGCGTACACCAGGCCGCCGGGTACAGCCTGCGATGGCTGCGGGACACGCTCGGCTTCGGCGGCAAAGGCGGCGATGTGGTATACGAGCGCATGACAGGGGAGGCCGCCGACGTTCCGCCGCTCGCCAAGGGGCTCGTTTTTTTGCCGTATCTGCAAGGGGAGCGGACGCCACACATGGACGCCGCCGCGCGTGGGGTGTTCTTCGGACTCTCGGGCGTCCACACCCGTGCTCACCTCACGCGCGCTGTGCTCGAAGGAGTGGCATTCAGCCTGCGCGATAGCTGGGAGATCCTTCGGGAGCAGGGTTTGCCGATTGACGAGGTGCGCATCACCGGCGGCGGCGCGCGGAGCGACGTCTGGATGGGAATTCTTGCCTCTGTGCTTGGCGTGGAACTCGTGCGCACGAGCGCGACGGAGGGGCCGGCGTTCGGCGCGGCGCTGCTTGCGGGTGTCGGTGCGGGCGTCTGGTCCAGCATCTCCGAGGCATGCGAGACGACGATTCGGCCGCTCGACACGATCCAGCCCGACACCAGCGTGACGGAGCAATACACCGAGGGCTATGGTTTCTACCAGGAGCTGTATCCCGCACTTAAGGATCTGTTCCCGCACGGCGTGAAGCTGGGGTAGTATCGCCAGCCACGGGTTCTGGGACGGGGTCCGGGCGACTGGTGAGGCATGCAATTCTGAGCAGCGAAGAATCCATGACCTGAGTACGGATTCCTCGCATGCTCGGAATGACAGGGCGACTCCCAGTCAACCGGAATACGTATGAGTGATTATGCTGCCGAGAGCCTTTGCCTGCAAGGGTGTTTGGGGGCGTGTAAGGTGCGTTCAGTTGAACGCCCCTACAGCGGTGGGCGCCACCCTTGAGCCGGGTAGTGGCAGGTCTCCGTGCCTGCCTGCGGGCCGCAGCCCGCCCTCTGCCATTCCGGAGGTTCAATCTTCTTGCTCACCGCTGTACGGGTTGCGCGAAACCTGGCGGTCGGGGGCCAGTCCACCGTCTGCCGCGCCTATTCATCCCGCGAGGAGACTGGTTAGACGGGTTGTTCCGCCTCCGTGCCACCGGCGAGCTCGCCCCCCGCCTCGTCCTCGGGGATCTGCGCCTGCTCCGCGCTTCGCCCCACGGTGAACGCCACAATCGTCAGCGTCGCGGCAGCGCCTGCGGGGAAAACCCAGCGTGGCAGTTCGGTGCCCGCCGCCTCGTCGAGCGAGTAGGTGCCCGAGCCCGCGAGCGCGATCGCCGTTGCTGCGGCGATGTTCACGACGGGGAGCTCCGGGCCACCAGCGGTCACCCAGATCGGCTTGCCCCGGTGCGCCGTTGCGCTCGCCATCGCCATCGCGCCGACGATCCCGAGAGGCCCGAGGGGGTTCAGGAAGCCGAGCGCGGTCAGCACTCCACCGCCGAACTCCGAGCCACCTGCAAGCCACGCCCACTGCTTGCCGGGGCGCAGGCCCATCGACTCCAGCCAGCCGCCCGTGCCCTCCACGCCGAAGCCGCCGAACCAGCCGAAGAGCTTCTGCGCCCCGTGGCCGGCCATCAGCCCCCCAATCGTGAGCCTCAATATGAGGAGTCCTACGTTTCCCATTTCCACCCTTCCTGTGATACGCAATGCGCTTGAACACTACTGCATGTCATCCCGAACTCCGTGAGGGATCCGTAAACCAAACCACGGATTCCTCGCACGCTCGGAATGACAGATGCACTTCTATTCAGCCGCAGTTGGTATGATCCGATGCCTCCGGCCGCGAGGCCGAAACGGTGGTCGCACCCTGCGTGCCACCCCTCGCGCGGGAACGAACGCCACTGCCGCGCGGGTCGCCGGTCGGTAGGCGACCCATCACTCGAGGTGCTGCGCTCCCACTGGGTGTACCTCACGCTCGACCACAGGCGCAAGCGCTACGGCCTCGGCGGTTCGTGCACGAAGTTCAGCACGACCGTCTGGCCTCGCCGCACCAGCACCCGCTTGGTCTCGACCCACTCTCCTCGGTCGCTCGCGGCGACGGTTCTCTCCCCGTAGCTGCCCATATCCGAGAAGGAGTAGCGCCCTTGAGTGTCGGTCGTGACCGTGGCCGGCCCGCCCCAGTCGCGCGTCGCCGGTCTCGACACCTGTGTCTCAATGCTAGGGAACGGATCGCCGGCCTGACCTCGCACGCTCCCTGCGACCGACGAGCCACGCTTAACGGCCCGCCCTATCTGGCTGCCTCGCCGCTCGGGGTTGCCCAGGGCACCTTGGTGCCGTCCGGCTCCAGGACGAAGTCAAGCACGGCGGTCTGCTCTTTCTTGACGAGCACGTGCTTGGTGACGGGTTTGTGCCCGCGGGCCGACGCCGTGACCGTATACCAGGCCGGTGAGGAGATACTCTGAACGGCGTACCGACCGCCGGCCTCGGTCAGGCGTTCCCCAATCGCCGTTATTGTGGCCTCCGAACTCCGTTCCACTTGGGTGGATGCCATGGCGATCCCGTTCCCCTCTGCATCGAGCATGCAGCCAGCCAGCCGGGTGGGGCCAAGCACGTACGTCGCGGGACTACCCTCTATCATCTCGCCGTTGGTGTCCCGCTGGCAAACCGGGCGCTTTGCTGTGGCGTTCTCAGTATCCATCGCAGATTGTTCACCCGCCTGGTCGGCCCTACTCGGGCCACACGCCCACAGCAGAGCCACGGCGACGATGCCCAAACGCAGAAACTTCCTTCTCATCTGTGATCCTCCGTGACTACAGTCCGCTACCAATGAGACGCTCGTTGAGCCGCTTTTGTTTCGGGCAGTATGCGACCACGCGCACCAGTAGCGACGCTAAGTGCCCAGGTGTCACCATAGCTGCCCCCGCCGGACGCGTCCGCACCCGCCAACGGGATGCCGCGCCCGTACCAACTCGACCGCCCCGCTGCTACACTTGGTCCCACATAGAA
>JACDAU010000534.1 GCA_013695265.1 Chloroflexia bacterium | reverse complement strand
CCTCTGAGCGTCCGACTCGAAGGAAAACAGTCCCTTGGTAGTGCCGACGAGTAGCCGTACCCGCGTTGTCACGATCTCACCCCCTGTTGCGCCTTTGCTCGGGCAGCCCATGCCAGGACCGCCCATCCCTAGTTAGGATAGGCACCGACGGGTTCGCTCACAAGACCGTCAGACTGGAGATTCGGTGCGTTTTCAAGCATTGACGGACGGTGGTGCCAGCACCGGCCTGGACCAACACCGAGGACGAATGGCTCAACCATCCGACAGGCCGCTCGGATCGGTCGCGGGGCTCTGCCACATGCCACGCTCGGCGCCCTGGTACATGGCCTCCATCACGGCGGAGCGCAGGGCTGCCTCCCGAGGGGTGACGAGCGGCACGTCCGGCTTACCGGTCACGGCGTCAAGGAAAAGCTCGAACGCGTGCGGCAGAGCGTCGGGCAGCTCCGTCCACGGCTCGGCGCCGTCCGCGCCCTCTACATCCTCGCTCTTGTAGTACAGCGTCCCGTCGATCACGTGCGCGTGGGCGCGCGTCCCGCTCACCAAGAGCTGGAACGGGTTGGCGAGGTCCACCCACCCCGCAGCGAGCGTGCCCACTGCGCCGCCTGCGAAGCGGAGTTGTCCTTCGCCGTACTCGTCCGTGTCGCCGTACCGGCTGGTGGCCCGACCAATGGTCGCGGTGACACTCTTGACCGAATCCTCATCCCCCATCATCCACAACAGCAGGTCAAGTCCATGCGTCCCCAGATCACCGAAGCCACCGAGGCCCGACTGCTTGGGGTCGGCCATCCATCGCCACTCTGTGTCGAACATTCCGCCGAGCGAGCCGGAGTGCCCGACGGCTGCCCGGACACGGGTGATCGTACCGAAGGCGCCCTGCGCAATCTGCTCGCGCACGAAGCGGTTCGCGGGATTACCGCGCATGAAGTACCCCGTCTGGAAGAGCACCCCGGCGGTCTCGATCGCATCAGCCATCTCGTACGCCCCCGCAGCGTCAACCCCCAGCGGCTTCTCCACAAACATGTGCTTCTTTGCCGCCGCGCCCGCAAGCACCAGATCCGGATGACGCACCGTTTCCGCACAGATGATAACGGCCTCGACTTCTGGGTCGGACCACACGGCGTCCGGCTCGGATACCACGCCGGCGCCCAGTTCGTCGGCACGCCGGTCTGCCCGCTCAGAATCGTGATCCCACACGCTCTTGATCTGGATGTCGTTTCGTGCCTGGAGTCGCTTGATGAAGTTGGGTGTGTGGATGTGCGCGCAACCAACTAGGGCGGCCTGTAGCATCGGTACTCTCCTGTCTGATACGGTGATAAGCGAATGATTAGCATTGTACTGCGGCAATATCGATGCCGTGCCAGTAGTTAGCGATTAGCGGTCTGTCGTCAGACACGCTTGCCAAGGGTCTGGTAGCCAACGGTATAAGTTACAATCGGTCACAGTGCCGAGTGAGCGTGTGGCTGACCACGAACAGAAAGAACCCACGCTGAAACTTTGCGCGCGGGCCGGGCGTTATACGAGTGCAACGGTTGACACGATGTTGGGAAGGACGTTTAGTTGAAGATCGCCCTCGTGCTGGTCGCGCTGCTGCTCCAGGCGACCCTATGGATCTCGCCCGCCGCAGCACAGGCGCGCGTTTCCATCACGGTGGACGCGGGATACGACGGGTACTACTCAACGCAGAGTCCGACGCCGATACGCGTGCGGCTTGCGAACGAGGGAGAGAGTTTCCGCGCCCGTGTCGAGCTTACCGCGCCAGCGCAGAACGGGAGCATCCTGTACTACGCCGAGCTGGATCTCCCGCAAAACAGCGAGAAGTTGCTCACACTCTATCCGCACTACGGGGGGTTCGCCGCCAGTGCGCAGGTGCGGGTGCTCGACAACAAGCAACTCGTCGCGCGCGGCGAGGACAAACTGACTCAGGTAGACGGCAGCGCGCGGCTCTTCGGTCTGCTCGCCCCCGACACCGCGCCCTACGCCGCGCTCCCAAGCAGACAAGGCGGGGCGGAGAGCGCCATCGCCCGCCTCAAGGCTGAGACACTCCCGGAGCGGGCAGACGCGCTCGGCGCGCTGGACACGCTCGTCGTCGATGGCGTGGATACATCTGCGCTCTCGAAGGCGCAGCAAGCGGCGCTCGACGGATGGGTTCAGCTCGGGGGCACATTAATTGTCGCGGGTGGACCGGACGCCACAAGGAACGCGACAGGGCTCGGCGACCTGATGCCAGTCGCGCTCGGCTCGCAGCGCAACGCCAGCGATCTCGGTGCGCTAACGAGCCTCGCCGGCTCGCCTCCTCCACGCGGCGGCGTGATCACGCGAGCGACGCCCGGCAAGGACACACGCATTGCCGTGAATAGTCCGGATGGGCCGCTCGTCGTGAACCGCGCGCTGGGACAAGGCTCGATCACGTGGCTCGCGTGGAGCCCGTCGGCGCCGCCGTTCCGCGAATGGCCCG